>JAPLAJ010000133.1 GCA_026393335.1 Rhodoluna sp.
AAAGTAACCAAGATAAAAGTTCATGATGTTAGAAGCTTGAAACGTCATCCTGCATCTTCTGGAGACTTTGTTGAAACCCTAACTGGCAGAACTATTCAGGCTGCTGTTCGCAGAGGTAAGTTTCTTTGGTTGCCTTTGAATAGAAAAAAGAATGAACCACAGCTAGCCCTAATTGGACACTTAGGCATGAGTGGGCAGATGTTACTTAGAACACCTGGCTTTACTGAAGATGCTTTGACACGAGTGACTATTTACCTCAAGGCTTTTGATGGTCAAAAGTATGAACTTAGATTTGTTGACCAACGAATCTTTGGTTCGCTAGCTATAGATGTGATGGAACCAACCGTTGATGGTTTTCCAGGTGGTTATAGTGGAGCGGATCACTCGGGGGAATCTTGGGTAGATATGATTCCTAACCAGGTAGCTCACATTTCAAGAGACCCTCTAGATCCAGTATTTAGTGTTGACGATGTGCTGAAACTTTTCAAAAAGAAGCAGTCAGGCATCAAGAGAGTTCTTTTAGACCAAGGTGTTCTAAGTGGCATTGGCAATATCTATGCTGATGAATCGCTTTGGCTAGCCAAGGTTCACTATGACCAGCCAGCTGCCTCTCTTTCTAAACCAAAGGCTAAAGAACTTCTAGAGCATGTTCGGGTTGTACTAGCCAATGCCTGTGAGGCCGGGGGAACTAGCTTTGATGAGCAATACAAGAACATCAATGGGGAATCGGGTTATTTCAGCATTAGCCTCAATGCCTATGGTCTGACCGGGCTTCCTTGCAAGAGGTGCGGTAGGGCTATCAAAAGGGAGAACTGGATGAACCGAGGGTCCCATTTCTGCCCGTCTTGCCAAAGACTTAGGCGGTAAATAGCCCTTAGAGCCCTCAATTCTGGCTTAAGGGCCAAGTGAGTCCCTTAGATAAGGTAATTTTTATAAAGACCCCTAATGTTTAGGCTTTAGCCTATACACCCTCCAACGAAAGCGAACTGTTTTGCATCTGAAAAGCCTGACCCTCAAGGGCTTTAAGTCGTTCGCAAATCCAACGACTTTTATCCTTGAAAAAGGTGTAACCGCGGTCGTCGGACCTAACGGTTCAGGTAAATCTAACGTTGTTGATGCACTTGCATGGGTTATGGGTGAGCAGGGAGCTAAGACTCTCCGCGGTGGAAAGATGGAAGATGTCATCTTTGCTGGTACCGCAACAAAAGGTCCTTTAGGTCGAGCAGAAGTTTCTCTAACAATTGATAACACCGATGGTGCTCTACCAATTGATTACACCGAAGTTACTATCTCAAGAACACTGTTTAGAAATGGTGGATCTGAGTATGCAATTAATGGTGAGCCTTGTCGATTACTAGATGTTCAAGAACTACTTAGCGATACAGGTCTTGGTCGAGAGATGCACGTCATCGTGGGTCAAGGAATGCTTGATGGGGTTCTAAGAGCAACACCTGAAGAGCGTCGTGGCTATATCGAAGAAGCTGCCGGTATCTTGAAGCACCGCAGAAGAAAAGAAAAGACAGAGCGCAAGCTAGAAGCGATGCAGGCAAACCTAACTCGTTTAAATGACCTTGCAGGTGAAGTTAGAAGACAACTAAAGCCACTAAGCCAGCAAGCTGAAACAGCTCGTCAGGCTCAAGGTATTGCATCTGTTGTTCGTGATGCCAAAGCACGTTTGATGGCAGCTGAAGTTGTTGAACTACTAAAAGGTTTAGATCAGACCTCACAATCTGAAGCTGATAGAAAAGCTGAACGCAACATCTTGAAGCAGCAGCTAGATGAAAACACACAGAGACTTACTGAACTTGAAAATGATCAGATGTCCAGTGAAGTTGATGTTGCAAGATCTCTTGCCTTCTCCTTTGACACTGTTACTGAGAAGTTCCGCACCATGCTTGCTATCGCTAACCAGAGAGTTGCTCTTCTAACATCGCAAAAGACTCTAAACGCATCACAGGTTGACCCTGCTGCTATTGAAGCTGATGCTAAAGCAGCGGACTCAAGTGTTGTTGAGCTAACCGTTGCTGTTGAAACTCTTCGTGGTGCTCTGCGTGATGCTGTATTGCTTCGTGATGAAGCGAGATCTGTTCTAGAGGAATTTGATAACCAGGCAGCTCAACGAAGTGCTGAGATTGCAGCCTTTGATGCAGATCTTGCTCGTCTTGCTGGTGAAGTAAACCTGACCAAGGCGAAGCTTGCATCATCTCAAGAAGAGCTAACTCGTCACGAGGATGCCCTTCAAGAAGCGAACTCAAGACACCAGGCAGCTGTTGGTAGCTACGAGAGCTTGGAGTCGGAACTTAGTTTCGCATCTCCTACCGATAGCAGTTATGAGCAGCAGTATGAAAAAGCGCAGAACGAAGTTACTGCTGTTGCGGCAAAGATTGAAACCCTAGCAGTATGAAAAAGCGCAGAACGAAGTTACTGCTGTTGCGGCAAAGATTGAAACCCTTAGAGATGAGCTACACACAGCAGAGCGTGAAAGAGATTCACTGCTGGCTAAGCGCAATGCTCTAAATCTAACTCTGGAGCAAAAAGATGGAACCACAGAGCTTAACTCTGCTGGCCTAAGAGGTATTAGAGGGCTTGTCGCTTCACACATGAGAATCGATGCTGGTTTTGAAGCAGCCATCTCAGCAGCTCTTGGAACCCTAGCCGATGCAATTGTTGCTGATAACCGATCAGATGCCCTGGATGCTATTGAACACCTAAAGGGAAACAATGGTGGTCGAGTTGAGCTGGTAGTTGCCGATGTTGATAGCAAGATAAAGCCAACCAACCTTCCACAAATCTCTGGTGCTAGAAACGCTGTTGACGTAGTTGATGCACCAACTGGAATTCTTGCCAACCTGGTCAACGTTGTAATTGTTGATGATATTGCAGCAGCTCGAGCACTTTATGCAGCCCAGCCAACTGCAGCCAAATTAGTTGTTATCACTAAAGAAGGTGATGTTCTAACTGAGTCTGTGATCAGAGGTGGTTCAGGTCAGAAACCTTCAAAGGTTGAACTAGTTGCTGAGCGCGATAGTGCTGAGAGTTCCTTAGCTCAAGTAAACACAACCATCGACAGACTAAGAGCAGAACTTAACTCGGCTAGAGCTCTGGAGACCAGCGCTAAAGAGCAGACTGCTCGTGCCCTTGCTGAACTAAAGAAGAATGATGCTGAGCTTGCATCACACGCTGAAAAGCTTGGTCGACTAAGAGTGCAGGTTGAAGACCTTGATGCTGAAAGAGCTCGACTAGAGCGGGTGGCTGATACTGCTCGTGAAGGTATCGCTGTTGCGCAGCAGGGTGTTGAACAAGCTGTTTCATTGCACGAAGAATTCTCTAAGCGTGAGCGACCTAACCTAGATACCTCAGCAAGAGTGGATCTGGCCCTGGCTCTTGATAACTCAAGACAAAAAGAACTTGATGTGAAGGTCGAACTTGGTTCTGCCACAGACCGCCTAAGAGTTGAATCAGAACGTGCCACAGCACTTCGTTCACAAATCGGCGATGCCCTTGATGCTATTGAGAGATCTAAGGCAGCCGCTCAACTTCAGGCCAGACAACTTGCTAGTGCTCAAAGTGTTCTGGAACTGCTACCGGTAGCAATTACCGCTATCGAGAAATCAGGACAGGTAGCCAAGCTTGCCCTGCATGATCTTGAAAGTAAGAGAAGAAACCAAAACGAAGAACTTGTCCGTCTTCGAGGTGAAACCTCAACCGTGCAGAACAGATTGTCTGCCCTTACTCAAACAGTTCACGACATTGAGCTCTCTAACCATGAGAAGAGACTGAACCTAGCAAACCTTGTCTCTAAAGCAAATGAAGACCTGGCCTTAGATCAGCAAGTCTTGGTTAATGAATATGGACCAGACCAGCTAATACCAGATCCAGAGAATCCAGAAACTCCTAAGCCATTTGTGAAATCTGAACAGCAGAAGAGATTACATGAAGCTGAAAGATTGCTGGAGCGTCTAGGTCGAGTAAACCCGCTAGCACTTGAAGAGTTTGCCGCTCTAGAGCAAAGACACAAGTTCCTAACCGAACAGCTAGCCGACCTAACTAAGACACGTGCTGACCTGATGGAAATCATCAAGGAACTAGACAGCAAGATGCAATCCATCTTCGAAGAGGCTTTCGAAGATACCAAGAGAGCTTTCGAGCAGGTCTTCCCAGTGCTATTCCCTGGTGGAACTGGTTCCATCTATCTAACCGATCACGACAATATGCTCACCACCGGTCTTGAAGTTAACGTCAAGCCAGCAGGTAAGCGCATTGAACGTTTGAGCTTGCTATCTGGTGGTGAGCGTTCACTTGCAGCCCTAGCCCTACTAGTTGCCATCTTCAAGGCGCGTCCTTCACCGTTCTATGTTCTTGATGAGGTCGAGGCTGCTTTGGATGATGCCAACCTAGGTCGACTATTAGATATCTTCTTAGATCTGAAGAAGTCATCTCAGCTTGTGATCATTACTCACCAGAAGAGAACTATGGAGATTGCAGATGCTCTCTACGGTGTTTCAATGCGTCAAGACGGTATTAGTGCTGTGGTTAGCCAGCGTCTAGAAGTTAGCGAAGACTAACCTTGGCAGGCTTGAAGTTCTGGCGCAAAAAGGACCAAGCGGCCGATCAAGCTGTTGCAGTTGAACCAGAGGTCATAGAATCCGAAGAAGTTCTAGAAACTCAGATACCTGTTGCTGATGTAATCACGCCT
>JAPLAJ010000112.1 GCA_026393335.1 Rhodoluna sp.
ACCTGAGCCAACTGGTTAACGTTGTTTACAGGACCAAACAAGATGTCTTCTCTGCTTGGGTCACCGGTGATTGCATTTGCCTTAACTTCTGCAGTAAGAATTGCAACGAATTCATCGTGAACGCTCTCGTGCACCAAGATACGAGTAGCAGCTGTACAGTCTTGACCTGCGTTAAAGAAACCAGCAACAACAATCTGTGCTGCAGCTTTGTGAAGATCTGCATCAGCAAAAACAATTACCGGTGCTTTTCCACCAAGTTCAAGGTGCACTCGCTTTAGATCTAGAGCTGCACTCTTAGCAACTTCCATACCCGCACGAACTGAACCGGTGATAGAAACCATCTGTGGGGTTTCGTGCTCAATCATCGCTCTACCGGTGTCACGGTTTCCTGTAACAACGTTGAACACACCTGCTGGTAAGAATTCGCTAGCAATTTCAGCAAGTAACAGTGTTGATGCAGGTGTTGTATCCGATGGCTTTAGAACAATTGTGTTACCTGCAGCAATTGCTGGAGCAAACTTCCAGGTAGCCATATTCAATGGATAGTTCCAAGGAGTTACCTGACCTATTACACCGATAGGTTCTCTTCTAATTGAAGAGGTGTGATCTTTGGCATACTCAGCGGTAGCTCTACCTTCAAGGTTTCTAGCAGCACCAGCGAAGAAGCGAATCTGATCGACAGAAACCATAACTTCATACTCAACCAAAGTGCTTCTTGGCTTACCTGTGTTACGAGATTCAACATCAGCCATCTCTTCAGCGCGAGCCTCAAGTGCATCTGCGATTCTAAATAGCGCTAGTTGGCGCTCGGAAGGAGTAGTTTGACTCCAAGTTTCAAAAGCCTTGTCGGCTGCCTTATAGGCGGTGTCAACATCACTTTCATTAGAGACCGGGGATGTTGCATAAACTTCGCCATTTGCAGGGTTGATTATGTCTAGGGTTTCACCTGACTTTGCAGCTACATGGCTGCCATTGATGAAGTTTTTTAGTTCCTGTGCCATTTGAAAACTCTCCTTCGAGCCTTATAAAAGGGTAAACATTCAGTATTTCTAATGTCTAAAGACTATTACAACCAGAAGAATCAGAACCAATCCGTAGGTCAAAAGGCCCAAATGATACGGAATCTATACCAAATTGGTAAATTTGGTTCGAAATCAGGACCAAAATGGCAAAAAGTGTGCCAAAATCGCAGTATGGCTAGAACAGACCGGGCAAAGGCGTCAGTTCTCGATGACATCTCAAAGGAGATCATCGAGCAGCTTCAGACTGACGGTCGCAAGCCATATAGCGAGATAGCCAAGGCAGTAGGCCTCAGTGAAGCAGCTGTTCGCCAGAGAATGCAGAAGCTTCAAGAATCTGGAGTGATGCAGGTGGTAGCTGTTACCGACCCTCTGCAGTTGGGTTTCTATCGTCAGGCCATGATTGGCATTCGCTGTGCCGGAGACATGACAGACCTGGCCAACAAATTATCTGCAATGCCTGAAGCGGATTATGTAGTGATGACCGCAGGCTCTTTTGACATCCTGGTTGAAGTCGTAGTGGAAAACGACCAAGACCTAATCGATGTTCTAAACACAAAGATCAGATCACTTCCAGAAGTGCTCTCTACTGAGACCTTTGTGTATCTCAAGCTCCACAAGCAGTTCTACAACTGGGGTGTTAGATAGCTAAATAGATTTGGGTATCTTTTGATACTCGAAGTGGATTGCCATTCGGCAATTCAAAAATGAAACACAAACACAATGTAAAGAGTGATATCAAATGGCAATCAAGGAGAGCATAGCCCGAAAGCTTGTCTCAGCTCTAAAGCTGGATAAGGCTCCTGCAAAGCAGGCCAAAGCAACAGCCGACCACGCCACTCCGCTTCTTGACGCTCGTCGAGCAGGTAAAGAAGCAACCCCGGCAATGCTGCAACAAGCTGCAAAAGACAATTTGTTTTTGCACTTCACCCGTCACAGTCCATTCCAGAAAACAGATATGCCCATCATCACCAAAGCTGAGGGACACCACTTCTGGGACATTAACGGCAAGAAATACTTTGATGGAATTTCATCACTGTTTGCTGTGAACGTGGGACACGGTCGTGAAAGATTAGCTGAAGCAGCAGCGAAACAGATGAAGAAGTTAGATTACTTCCCACTCTGGTCACACGCACACGAGCCAGCTATTGAACTAGCTGAGCGCATACTTTCGTATGCACCTAAAAACCTAAGTCGAGTTTTCTTCACCACCGGTGGTGGCGAGGCTAACGAGACTGCCTGGAAACTAGCCAAGCAGTACTTCAAGATGACTGGCAAGCCAATGAAGCACAAGGTACTTACCCGCGCTGTTGCCTACCACGGCACATCACACGGTGCCCTGTCGCTTACTGGTATCCCGTCTATGAAGAAGATGTTTGAACCTCTAGTTCCAAGCACTTTCAGAGTCCCAAACACCAACTGGTACAGAGCTCAGGATGACTTCGAAAATGAAGAAGCCTTTGCGATGTGGGCTGCAGACAGAGTTGAAGAAATGATTCTGTTTGAAGATCCAGACACTGTTGCTGCGTTCTTCATTGAGCCAGTTCAGAACTCTGGTGGTTGTTTCACATCCCCACCTTCATACTTCAAGCGAGTCCGCGAGATTTGCGATAAGTATGACGTTCTATTGGTTGCTGATGAGACTATCGATGGTTTTGGACGCATCGGAACAATGTTTGCTAGCGAGCGCTACGGATTAGAGCCAGACATGTTGGTTTGTGCAAAGGGTATTACCTCTGCCTACCAGCCTCTTGGTGCTCTAATGCTGACTGAGAAGTTGTTCGAACCTTTCAAGACGGGAACCAACATCTTCGCTCACGGTTACACATTCGCAGCTCACCCAGTTTCTTGTGCTGTGGCTCTTGAAAACCTAGACATCTTCGATGAAGAAGACCTAGTTGGCAACGTTGCTCGCAACGAAGCGGCTTTCAAGCAGACACTGGAAAAGCTAAAGGATCTGCCAATCGTTGGTGATGTTCGCGGTGCTGGTTACTTCTATGCCATCGAACTAGTTAGAGACAAGGAAACTAGAGAAACCTTCAACGATGCAGAGTCAGAGAAGCTATTGCGTCAGTTCCTATCTCACGACCTCTATGACAATGGTCTCTACTGTCGCTCAGACGACCGTGGCGACCCTGTTGTTCAGCTAGCTCCACCATTGACCATCGGTCAAAAGGAGTTCGATGAACTAGAGCAGACACTTCGTAAGTCACTCTCCAGAGCTGGAGAGATCTTCGAGTTGATGTAATACTCAAGTTCCGCTAAGAACCCGGTTATCCACCAAGCAGTAGGGATGACCGGGTTCTTTACATATTTCGGTATTCTCGACTTGTGAAACTAACTAAAGATACCTTCATTGCCTTTAAGTCCCCCATTGGCATCATCCGCATATTCGAAGGCAATGGCAAAGTAGCTGCCATCGATATTGCGGCCCCTGGAGCGAAGGTAACAGGCAACTCCAGCGCTCTGCTAAAGACTGCCCAAAAAGAACTTGAGGCATACTTCGAGGGCAAACTAACTAAGTTCACCTTTCCTATGGATATTTCTTGCGGAACAGAGTTTCAAAGATCTGTTTGGAAAGAAATACAAAAGATTAATTTCGGCCAGGTAAAAACCTATGCCGAGATTGCTAAAGCAATTGGTAAACCGCTCGCTGCTAGAGCTGTTGGTGGAGCTGTTGGCTCTAATCCAATCCCCCTAGCTATTGGTTGTCACCGAGTTCTAGGTGCAAGTGGAAAGATAACTGGATACTCAGGTGGCAAAGGGCTTCCAACTAAACGAGTACTTCTAGCTCTTGAGGGAATAGCTTCCAAAGAATGAGCGATTTCATAAAGAAACACGAAGATGGTTTAGCTAGGTGTAAGTGGGCTGGAACAGACGAGCTATACGTTGATTACCACGACACTGAATGGGGTGTTGCAGTTACGGGCGATCAAGAGATGTTTGAACGGATCACCTTGGAAGGCTTTCAAGCTGGTTTATCTTGGATAACAATCCTCAAACGAAGAGAGGGCTTCCGCAAAGCGTTTCATAATTTCAACATCAAGAAGGTAGCGAACCTATCCAATGATTACATCGAGAACCTAATGCTTGATGAAGGAATTATTAGAAACAGGGCCAAGATTCTAAGTACCGTAAGGAATGCAAACCTTGTCCTAGATCTTCAGAAACAAGGTGAAAGTATTAGCGAGATTGTTTGGAGCTTTGCTCCAACTAAGAGCAAAAGAACGAGTCCAGTTTCTTCATTCGAATGGCGAGCAACAAGTCCTGAATCTGATGCTTTGAGTAAGCATCTAAAGAAACTGGGCTTTGGCTTTGTTGGATCAACAACAATGTATGCACTAATGCAGGCAACTGGCTTTGTAAATGACCATGCGCCAGGGTGTTTCAGAAGACAAGAACTGTCCTAG
Source organism: Rhodoluna sp. (assembly GCA_026393335.1). GTDB lineage: Bacteria > Actinomycetota > Actinomycetes > Actinomycetales > Microbacteriaceae > Rhodoluna. Next base: position 4,430 of record JAPLAJ010000112.1, read on the forward strand.
TAAAGCCTTCTTTGCATTTGACGTCTTACCGCAACAATGATGTCGAATATTGCTATCGGGAAGAAAATCGGCAGAAGATACGTCCAACCAAAATTGGCTATAGGCAAAGTTGTTTCAGTTATCTTGTACGCAAGATCTTTTACCACGGTTACGGTAGATGCCTCGTAATCTCTTATTTCCTGAATTCTATAAAATGCAGTGGCAAAAATCATGTATGCAATAACTGGAAATGCTCCGCAGCTTATGCCAATGATTCTGAGAGTAAGTCTTACCTTGTCGAAGGTAGTTCTCTCTTTCTTTTCTGCCACTCTGGTAAAAATCTTCATTTTGTTCTAATGATTTCGCTTGTGATGAGGTAAATGGTTTTACCCTCGACTTCTAATTCTAATCCAGCCTTTTTTGCAACTGCTTTGAGTTGAGTTAGCGTTCTTGGTGCGCTCTTCGCTCTTACGAATGCTCCAACAAGTTCTCCCTTAGCTGTCTTGTTGAAATGGTTTAGAGCTCTTCTTTGACCCTTCGAATCTTCAGCTACTACTTCTACCCAATACGAATCAAGGTGATCAGGAATTGGAGCTAGATCCACATATGCTTTTGAACGTAAATCGATTATTGGCATATCCACTAGTCGGGCATAAGCAGCACCTGAATGCTCCTGCCAAACTTTCTTGAGGTTTACTTTGGGAAGTGCGGTGTTAGCTGAGAGTCTGTACCAAGGGATTCTGTCAGTTGCTGAAATAAGTCCAAATAGAGCGCTTTGAATGAGAATGTTGCCCCGCATTGTTTCTACTTCATGCTTTGTAAAAGACTCAACCTCAATAGCCTTATACAAAGTCCCGCCATAGCGCTCATACGCAGGCATAGTTGGAGCCTCTCGAATTGCCAAGTTCAGTTCCCTATCCCCTAGTTGTTTAGGGCTTAGCTTCAAGACCTTTATTGCCTCAGCCTTGCTCTTACAAACCTTCAATAGAGCCTCGAGAACCAAGTCCCTAGCCTCATTGAGTTGGCCGTAACTTAGATGAACCTGCTCAATAGTTAGATTTGCCCCACCAATCTTCTTGGTTTCACTTGGCGGTAGCAATAACAACATTTAACAAGCCTAGACTTAGACCATGGTAAAACTTACGAAGATATACACAAGAACTGGCGACGAGGGCCTAACTGGCCTGAGCAACTTTAGCCGAGTCAGAAAGACCGATCCACGCATCGAAGCATATGCCGATGTTGATGAGGCTAACTCTGCTATTGGTGTTGCTGTTGCTCTTGCTCAAAACGAGTTCGACAAAGAAACTCTAGATTTACTGTCTCAAATACAGAATGATCTATTCGACCTTGGAGCAGACCTATCTAATCCACTCAATGAGCACTACGAGTATGAGCCACTTCGTGTAGATGCCATCTGGATTGATGCACTAGAGGCAGCAATTGACAAATACAACGCAGAACTTGAGAAACTAGACTCCTTCATCATCCCCGGTGGATCAGGTCTAGCAGCTGGCCTACACCTAGCCAGAACAGTGGTTAGAAGAGCAGAGCGTGCCACCTGGCATGCAATTGAAGAGCATGGCACAGAGCCTGGCAAGAAGGGCCAAACTACAGGAGGCGTTAGCCTGACCGCTGTGAAGTACCTCAACCGCCTAAGCGATCTACTATTTGTTCTAGCTCGCTATGCAAACATCAAGCACGGTGGCGACATTAAGTGGGTTCCTGCAGCTAACCGCAGAGAAGCTCCTGCTAAGCGTAGGCCTGAACAGGACTAAGTAGCCATGGAACTAGTGGTTATCTTGGGTTCAATCCTTTTGATTGCTCTAGCAGTTGGTCTGCCAACAATGAGACGCAATAAGAAAGCCAAGAAACGACCTGGTGGAACAATGAGCTCAGCCATGTTCGCTATGAATGAGATATTTGCCCCATCAGCCCATAATTCAACCCTAATCATTGAAGAGCAGAAGAGAGCTGTCAAGCAAACTGGCTCGCCAGATGATTTATAAGACGCAAAAAGAAAAGCCCCGAGGTTATCTCGGGGCTTTATCTTTTAGATCTTTAGGCTAGTTGAGCATCTCTAGCAACGATGGTTACTACATCGTGCTCAACTGATAGGAAACCTTCAGCTGCTGTTGCCTTGATGGACTCTCCTGTCGGCAAGGTGATGCGAACATCACCTGAGGCAAGAATTGCAAGCATAGGTTCGTGTCCTGGCAGTAGACCAATTTCACCCTCAACGGTCTTAGCAACAACCATCTTGGCCTCCCCTGACCATACTGCGCGGTCAGCAGCTACTAGTTCAACACGAAGAGTACTCATTACTTAGAGGTCTCTGCCTGAATCTTTGCCCATTGACGCTCAACGTCTTCTAGACCACCAACGTTGAAGAACGCTTGTTCTGCTACGTTGTCGAAGTCACCATTAGCGATAGCGGTGAAGCCTTCGATGGTGTCCTTTAGAGGAACTGTTGAACCCTTCACACCGGTGAACTTCTCCGCCATGTATGTGTTCTGAGAAAGGAACTGCTGGATACGACGAGCACGAGATACGGTGATCTTGTCCTCTTCGCTCAATTCTTCAACACCCAAGATGGCGATGATTTCCTGAAGTTCTTTGTTCTTCTGGAGAATCTGCTTCACTCTGGTAGCTGTTGCATAGTGGTCAGCGCTAATAAAGCGTGGGTCCAAGATACGTGAGGTTGAAGTTAGTGGATCCACAGCTGGGTATAGACCCTTAGAAGCAATTTCACGGCTCAACTCTGTTGTTGCATCAAGGTGAGCGAATGTTGTTGCAGGGGCTGGGTCAGTGTAGTCATCGGCAGGAACGTAAATAGCCTGCAGAGATGTAATTGAGTGTCCACGGGTTGATGTGATGCGCTCCTGAAGAAGACCCATCTCATCGGCAAGGTTTGGTTGATAACCTACAGCTGAAGGCATGCGGCCTAGCAGTGTTGAAACCTCAGAACCTGCCTGAGTAAAGCGGAAGATGTTGTCAATGAACAGAAGAACGTCCTGCTTTTGAACATCACGGAAATACTCGGCCATTGTCAATGCAGACAATGCAACACGAAGACGGGTGCCTGGTGGCTCATCCATCTGACCGAAGACCAGTGCTGTCTTGTCGATAACACCTGACTCAGTCATTTCGTCGATAAGGTCGTTACCTTCACGGGTACGCTCACCAACACCTGCGAATACAGATACACCATCGTGGTCTTCTGCTACACGGTAGATCATTTCCTGAATTAGAACTGTCTTACCAACACCTGCACCACCGAATAGACCAATCTTTCCACCACGAACATATGGGGTTAGTAGGTCAATAACCTTGATACCGGTTTCGAACATCTCAGTCTTTGACTCAAGCTGGTCGAATGCAGGTGGTAGGCGGTGGATCGGCCAGCGCTCGGTGATCTCAACCTTGTCGTCTGGCTTACCGTTCAGGATGTCACCGGTAACGTTGAAAACCTTACCCTTTGTAACATCACCTACTGGAACAGAGATAGGTGCACCTGTGTCTGATACCGCCTGGCCACGAACCAAACCATCGGTTGGCTTCAGTGCAATCGCACGGACTAGGTCATCTCCAAGGTGCTGAGCTACCTCAAGGGTAAGGACTGTTACCTCACCATCTAGGTTGATCTCAGTGGTCAGAGCGTTGTAGATACCAGGGATGCCATCGTGTGGAAACTCGATGTCAACCACAGGACCTGTTACGCGGGCAATGCGTCCGGTAGCAGTGTTCTTGTTCTCGGCCATTTTCTTCTATCTTTCTATTCTTTGTCGCTGGTGTCGACAAGTGCGTCGGCACCACCAACGATTTCGGAAATCTGTTGGGTAATTTCTGACTGTCGAGCAGAGTTCGACAACCTGGTGTAGTTCTTGATTAATTTGTCAGCATTTTCAGTGGCTGACTTCATTGCTTTTTGTCTTGCTGCGTGCTCTGCTGCAGCTGACTGCAACATTGCGTTGAAAATACGTGATTCGATGTAAACAGGAAGTAGAGCATCTAGAACCTTTGAAGCATCTGGTTCAAATTCGTATAGTGGGAAGATCTCGTTCTCTTCAGGCTTTGAAACACCTTCAACAACTTCCAAAGGAAGCAAACGAACAACCTGAGGTTCCTGGCTGATCATCGAAACGAACTTGTTGTATACCAAGTGAATTTCGTCAACTCCACCATCATCGAAACCAAGGTTGAAGGCATCAACAAC
>JAPLAJ010000103.1 GCA_026393335.1 Rhodoluna sp.
TCTAGGTTTCCAGTTGGCTCATCAGCAAGCAGAATTGCTGGCTTGTTCACGATTGCTCGAGCAAGGGCGATTCTTTGCTGTTCACCACCACTTAGTTCTGATGGCAGACTGTTTGCTTTCTCTTCTAAACCAACCAGGCGTAAAACATCTGGCACAGCCTCTGCAATGAAACCTGCTGATTTACCAATCACTTCTAAGCTGAAGGCTACGTTTTGAGCTGCAGTCTTGTTAGGCAGCAGTCTAAAGTCTTGGAAAACTACTCCAAGTTTTCTTCTGAAGTGAGGAACTCTCCTAGAAGGGATACCGACTAGGTTCTCCCCTAAAACATGGATGCTGCCGCTAGTAGGCAGATCTTCTCTCAAGATCATCCTCATAAGAGATGACTTACCTGAACCTGAGGAGCCAACTAGGAAGACAAACTCACCTTTATCTATTTCAAGGGATACGTTGTCCAAGGCTGCCCTTGGGGCACCCCGATAGGCCTTGGTTACTTGAGAGATAGAAATCATTAGGTTTTTAGCCTAAATTGACTAAACCCTTAGAGGCCTTTGATTAGGCTGTGTGTCTTTACTAAATGGTGCCTGTTTTGCGCCATCTGATGCCAGCAGCGATGAAACCAGATAGATCTCCATCAAAGACTGCATCAGGGTTATTCACTTCAAAGTTAGTTCTAAGGTCTTTGACCATTTGATATGGGGCCATGACATATGAGCGCATCTGATCTCCCCAGGATGCTGTTGCATCTCCAGCAAGTTGTTTCTTAGTTGCTTCTTCTTCTGTTCTTCTGAATTCTAGAAGTCTTGACTGGAGAACTCTCATTGCTGAGGCTTTGTTTTGTAACTGAGACTTTTCATTCTGACAAGAGACAACTGTTCCAGTTGGAATGTGTGTGATGCGAACAGCTGAGTCTGTTGTGTTTACAGATTGTCCACCAGGACCTGAAGATCTAAAGACATCTATTCTGATATCACTCTCTGGAATATCAATAACATCGGTTTGTTCAATCAATGGGACTACTTCAACTGCTGCAAAGCTTGTCTGTCTTTTACCTGCTGCATTGAAAGGGCTCATGCGAACTAGGCGATGAGTTCCTGCTTCAACAGAAAGCTGGCCGTATGCATAAGGAGCATCAATCTCAAACGTTGCTGACTTGATGCCAGCACCTTCAGCATGCGAGATATCTAATACCTGGGCTGGCCACCCCTGCTTCTCTGAATATCTCAAATACATTCTCATCAGCATCTCGGCAAAGTCAGTGGCATCATCTCCGCCGGCTCCAGAACGAATAGTGACAATAGCTGCTCTTGAGTCATACTCGCCATTGAGCAGTGTCTCAACTTCCTGTTCGGCAACTAGCTTCCGCAATGACTCAAGTTCGTTGGTAGCTTCTGTGGCTGCTGACTTATCTGATTCGCTGTTGGCTAATTCAATAAGGACTTCAAGATCATCAAGGCGGCTAGTAATACTCTGAATTCTTGTTCTTTGAGCTTGTTTTCTAGATAGCGCGCTGGTTAGCTTCTGAGCTGCATCAGGGTTATCCCAAAGGTTAGGGTCTTGAACATCTTGCTCTAGTTGTTCTATTTCCTTATCTAGCTTGGGTACGTCGGTAACCTCAGCAATAGTGGCAAAAGTGCCACGGATTTGCTTGATTTCAGCGGAGAGATCAAGGTCAGACATGTTCTCTAGTTTAGGCGTGACTAGAACCCTGAGAACCTTAGGCATGTTCTTCACAGTGAGCCTTAGTACAATGCGACTATGAATGCTAGTGCGAGCAAATTCAAGACCTTCAAAGCCGTTATGGCCTTAGCCGTGACCGCGTCCTTAGGTGCTGTAAGCCTAATTACACCGAGTAAGGCTGCTGTTAGCCAACCAGGCTATGAGCTAATTACCCATGTTCCAGTAGCAACCCTGCCTACCGGAGCTTCCATAAAGATTGCTTCTGTAACTAACCCCTCTGCAGTTATTGCTTCATCAAGACTTGTCGCTCTAGATGGCTATGGCTGGTGGGGCATCACAACTGTTCCTGCTGGAGCTGGTTCACTTTGTTTTCAGGCCACCGGAATCACAGCAAGTTCCACTTGTATTGATCCAGCAATCAGCCGCGAAGTTTGGCTTGATGCCAACGGTGTTCCGGCTCTTACCAGAGTCGCAGCAGCCAAGAATATTAAGGTTCACCTTGCCACCACAAACAAGACTTCAAGGTTTGCCGTTCTAACCATTAACGGAGTATCTACAAGTCAACCGTTCGTGAAGGTTGGAACAACAGATATTGTGGCAACCTTTAGTGTTCCTGCTAACACAACTAAATATCTAATCAAAACTCAATACACAAAATCTAAGAAACTTTTTGATGACGTCACTGCAATCGAAGGTGACGCATCCAAACTTTCAGATATCTACCTAACTAATGGTCTAGAAAGAATCTTTGCTAGTTCTGCCGCCCGATCAAACCTTGTTCTAATTCATTACAACCGACCAGACAAGAACTACAAGGGCTGGGGTATACACACCTGGTCTAGCAAACAGTTTGGTGGTGCAGCCACAGAAACAACTTGGGCAAAACCCAAGATGCCTACCAGTTCTACGCCAACTGCCTGGGGTGTTACTTTCAGCGTTCCGCTTGTATCCTTCTCAACGAAGTTGCCTTACATAATTCACAAACTTGATCTGAAAGATCCTTCTTCAGTTGATCAATATGTCGACCTTGCAACCATGGGTAATGAAATTTGGGTTGAGTCAGGAAAAACTGATGTTGACGGCAACATGCTTGTGTCTAGGCCACAACAACCAGGCCAGCCGATTTCTTCTGATGGGCCTACTCTGGCTGAAGCTCAAGTACTAGCCGGCGAGTCTGCTAGATCTTCTCTAGCAGCGGACAGTATCTACTTTGTTATGACCGATCGTTACAAGAATGGCGCTACAGCCAATGACAAGGGCGGGGTGAACTCCAACTCCGTCAGTGCAACTGGATATAACCCTGCTGATTACAGCTGGTCCCACGGTGGTGACCTAGCTGGTCTAAGCGATGGTTGTGAACGCAATGATGGAACCGGTGAAGGTCTGCCGCGTATCAAGAACCTTGGCTTTGGTGCAGTTTGGATTACTCCTCCGTTCAAGCAGAATTTTGTTCAAGGCGGGTCAGCTTCTTATCACGGTTATTGGATAAACGACTTCACTACTATCGACCCGCACTGGGGCACTAATGCTGAATTTAAGTCATTTGTTGACTGTGCTCACCGCTTAGGCATGAAGGTAATGGTTGACATCGTTATGAACCACACAGGAGATGTCATCTCTTATCGAGATGGCTCCTATAACTTCCGTAACTTACCCAACACAACCGCTCAAATCCCATCTTGGGGAACTAACCTCAAATCCCCTGCTTGGCTAAATGATCTGAGTAACTATCACAACCAAGGAAATGTTCAAGACTGGGGCAATAAGAGCCACTATCAGTTTGGCGACTTCTTCGGTTTAGATGACATCAAAACTGAAAACGATGTTGTGGTTCAAGGTTTTGCGGATGTTTATGCAAAGTGGGTAAACGAGTTTGGTGTTGATGGTTTCAGAATTGACACAGCAAAACACGTTGATGACAAGTACTTCTCTAAGTGGTGGCCAAAGATGGTAGAGCAAACAGCTACATCGATGACACTCAAGAATCAGAAACTTTTTGCCTACGGTGAGTACTACGACTCAAGTACGGTAACCCTTGCAAGCTACATGCGAAAATATGGTTTGCCATCAGTGCTTGATTTTGCTTTCCAGAGCAAGGCACTGAGCTTCGCAGCAGGCGGTACCTCTTCTACGCTCTCTGAGGTTTTCAATAACAACAACAACTTCATCACTAAAAACAACAGTCCCTATGACCTGGTTACTTTCTTAGGTAATCACGACATGGGAAGAGCAGCATTCTTGCTAAACCAATTTGGCACCACTAGAGCGGGGTCACTCCTACTAGCTCATGACCTCATGTTCCTGACCAGGGGTATCCCAAGCGTTTATTACGGTGATGAAGTAGGAATGATCGGAACTGGCGGCGATAAAGCCTCCAGGCAGGACATGTTCCCTACCCAGGTCTCGCAATGGAGAGATGAAGAGCGAGTTTGGGGAAACTCCATTGGCAACGGTTCATCGTTGACTGCGATAACACCGCTAACCACACGAATTACCAAACTAAACGCTTTACGAAAGCAATACCCGGCTTTGGCAACTGGATCTGAAACTGTTCGAGTGGTCGAAGGAAATGTTTTGGCGATCAGTCGCTTTGATAAGACAGACCGAAGAGAGTACGTAGTTGCCTTTAACAGTGGCAGTAGCGCTAAGGCAATAAAGATTCCAACGGCAACACCGTCATCTTCTTGGCAATCACTACTTACTACTTCAACTTTGACTTCAAGCGCTACTGGTGAGCTTTCAGTTTCAGTTCCTGCTAGAGGGACGGTTATTTTCCGAGCTAACAACCAGTTGCCGCTTGCCGATGACAATGTCTCAATCACACTTAGTACTCAAATAAATGCAGGTAGCCAGAGCGTTGTTCTAAGTTCAGGGGTTAGCAATCAAGACCTTGGCACAGTGACTTTTGTCATGAAAAATGGCGCAGGTCCTTGGATTTCCATCGGTAGTGATGATTCCAGAAGTTTTGGAATGACTTGGGATTATCAGCCGTTAGTTGGGGCTGGCTTGCCAGCAGGCTCAAAGATTTCCTTTGCGGCTATCTATAAAAGCAGTAGCGGAGCAATCTCGGCATCTGGGGTCAAACAGGTCATAATCCCTTAGTTGCTTCTTGCCTAGGCGATAATTGGCTAATGGCAAATACAGCAAACTTCTCTAAGCGAAAGCTTGTGTTACCTGTTTATTTGCCATCCTTCCTATTCTCAACAGCTGAATTTGGAATGATTCCTAGCGTTCCAGCTACTGCTCTGCTTCTAGGTGCCGATCTTGCAACTGCTGGTTTCATTACTGGATTACTCATGATTGGTCGGCTGGTAGCCGACATCCCAGCAGCTAAGTTCGTAGATCTCTTAGGTGAACGCAAAGCAATGATTGGCGCTGCTGGATCAGGTGCATTAGGAATCCTGCTTAGTTTGTTTGCCCTAAACCTAGTGATGCTAGGTGCTGGTGTATTCGTGGTCGGTGCAGCTTCTGCTGTATTTGGTTTAGCCAGGCTCTCTTGGATGACAGAGCATGTGCCAATCGCCATTAGAGCAAGAGCTCTCTCTGTTCTTGGTGGCATGTTCAGAGCTGGTTCATTTGTTGGGCCAGTCTTAGCTGCTGGTGTGATCAAACTTTATTCAGTTCAAGCTGTTTACTATTTGCCATTAGTGCTTTGTGCTTTAGCTGCAATAGTTCTGCTCTTCGCTAAGGGTGGAGAGAATCTTGCTAGAAACAGTTCTTCTCTCAAAGAAACCTTCAGAGTTGCAAGGCGTGAAGGTAAGAAGTTAGCAACCCTTGGTGTTGCCTCCTCTATATTGAGTGCACTTCGTGGCACCAGGATGATTGGTTTGCCGCTTCTTGCTATTTACTTGGAGCTTCCAACTGAGCAAGCTTCCTTGTTTATTGGTTTTGCTGGCGCATTGGACTTTGCAATGTTTTATCTAAGTGGTCAGATTATGGATCGTTTTGGTAGAAGCTTTGCTGCCGTGCCAACTCTTTTAGGTTTAGGCCTAACGCACTTGCTTGTGGGAGTTGCAGTGGATGCCAACACCTTCTTATTACTTGCCTTACTTATGTCCCTAGCCAATGGAATAGGTAGTGGTGTGATCATGGTGCTAGGAGCAGATCTTGCACCTCCTGATAAGCGAAGTGAATTCTTAGCTTCCTACCGGTTGCTTGTGGACTTTGGCGATGCGGCAGCACCTGCCTTACTAGCTCCAATGGTTGTGGTCGTTGGACTAACCGGAGCGATGGCAGGCTTTGGAGTACTGGGATTCATTGGTGCAGGGCTTATGTATAAATACATTCCGCGTTATGCCGTTGCTCCTGAATCCAAAAGGTAACCTCAACGAGCTAAAGCTACCTCACAGATAGTTCTCGATGCCTCAACAGAGCTCAAAGGTGAATCCCACCTGGCACAGAATATAACCTTGATGGTCTCTCCTGCTTCTAGGCTGACTTGCTTCAACTGAAGTTGGGGAAATGAATACTGCGAAGCAACTTCCTGAAAAAGAGTATTAGCTAGCACACTGACGTTTGCATTTGGTAGTAACTGAAATCTGGCCTTTAGTGCAACTGCAAACTGTTCAGTGAAATCTATAAGTTCCCTAGCGAATAGGTACTGGTGCACTGAGGTTGCCAAGGTCAGAGTGACCAGGCACAGCAGCGCTATTAAGAACACAAACCAGATCAGCGCTGAACCTTGTTCATCTTTAACCACTGTTTATCCCAAAAGCCTTCGCGCTTAGGCCACCTACTGAAAGCTCAAGCCAGGTCATAGAGTTCTGCAGTTCGCAGTTAGTTGGTTTACAGGTGATAGAAACATCAATGCTCTCTTCACTAAACAATTTGCTAGTGCTTTGCAGCCTTGACACTTCTTCATACATATCACTTGCAGTATGAAGTAGGTAGCTTCGCATAGAGTTTCTTGCTATTGACTGAAGTTCAAGAACTTTGCGTTCTTGTTCAAGCATGTTAAGGCCAAGGGTTAGCACTAGGCCAAAGCCAACCACAGCGAAAGCGACCACCTCAACTAAGGTACTGCCGCGTTCATCAAGAACTGGCCTAGTTTTCACAGTCGGCTCTGCCCTGAATCTGAACTTTGACAATCTCAGGCCAGAACATGATTCTTCTTGATAGCTCTGAGGTTGAAACCTGTGTGCAGGAGGTGGCAGATAGATCCTTACTCAAACTGCTAAGCGGGTCTCTGCTTTGTGCATACCTGGCTGCTGCCTGCGCTGACACATCTGCCAGAGCTGCGTAGCGAGCGATGTCATAACTGATCTGTTCCTTCACTATTGCTGATTGAAATAGTCCAAAGAGCTCCAGTAAAGGAATTACAAGAAGTGAGGCTGGGACAACTAGCAAAACAAAGTCAGCTACTGCAGAACCTGAGTCGCCTCTAGCCTTAGATAACAACTACTTTGGCTACCGCGTTATTGAATAGAGTCTTCAGCGCTGGTCCTGCTACAGCCCAGAGCAGCACTACAAGACCTGCTGTCATAAGAGTCACCAACACCCAACCTGGCACATCGCCTGTTTCAGATAGTAATCGTTGTTTCATTTTCATTTTTCTCCTTTTGTTATAGAAAACTGCCCTGGATTAGGGCAAGACTTGGATACAGGGCGAACATTACGGTTACCGGCAGAATCACAAAGACCATGGGAATCATCATCTTCGTTTCGTTCTTACCTGCTTTGGAAAGCAGTTGCGTTCTAAGCTCTGCTGTTGCAGATTGCACAAAGTCACTTAGCAAATCACTAAGTGCTGAACCATTGTTTAGAGCAACCGCCAGCTTGGTTGCCAATTCTCTAAGCAACTCAGACTTTGCTTCAACCGCTAAGTTTTGAAGTTCTACCTGCAACAGTGAACCGTGTTCAACATTCTTGATTACTCTTTGAAACTCACTTGAGACAAATCCAGTAGATCTACTCGAAGCAATCTTTAGAGCAGCATCCAAGGATTCGCCTGCACTAACCGCAAACCAAAGCAGTGAGGTGAAGTCAGGAATCTCCATCAGCGCACTTAGCTCATTGAACTTAGGCTTCTTGGATTTGTCACCTGAAAGTTTTTCTCTTGGCTGCAGTTGCTGAGTTAGCTTTGAAGAAGCAGGTTTGCCAAAGCTCCAATACAGCGCAATGGCTGCAACAATGCTTGTTCCAAATGTGATGTATTGCATCAAAGCGCCAACGTTCTAGTTCGTTGCGGCAAAGCTCCTAAAGTTTTGATTAATCGAAAAGCTAGCAAAGACGCAACTAGCCCAATTACAAGAACAACAATTCCTGTTTCAGTTTGAAAGGCAACCGCTGTCTCAGGTCGCATACCCAAAAGCACCAACACCAACCAAGGTGCCAGCACAGCTAACTTGGCTGTTCCTAAAACCCAGTTCTGTTTGGCTTGAATCTCACTCCAGGTGGCATTCTCTAATCGAAGTTGTAGCGCTTGAGATCTAAGTGCACTTAGGTATCCCCTACCTCCTGAAGCACTTGCTAGACGAGTAATCTCGATAAAACGATCAGCAATGGGGTTAGCTAGCCGAGCCTTGAGGTTATCCAGGCTTTGACTAAAGGAAAGTCCAGAGCCTTGATCTCTTTCGAACTCGAGCAAAGCCCAAGCAATCTTTGGCGGTGCTACCGAAACCGAATCAAGGATGGCTTGCTCTAGTGATGCTCCTGCCCAGGCTGCTGAGTGGATTGAATCTAAAAACTTTGGCCACTCTAGGTTTGCCTTTAGATTCTCCGTTTTTACCCGAGTTTGCAGAGTATCCAATAGTTGTGCCCCTACGCAGAGGCAAACACTTCCTGCGATAAGCATTGAACTTGTCATTAGCAGAACAAGTCCAAACAAAAGAGTAAAGCCAGTAACAAGCAGCAGTATGAATTGCGCTGGCTGAATATTTGAGAAGCCTGCTTGTATCAATCTGGTTCTCATAGCAGCACCTCTGCCCAGGAGTTATTGGACAATGATTCAATTACTTGAGCAACTCTTCTTTTTCCACTACTACTCATCTCACAATGAACAACTAAACCAATATTCCGCTCAACAGTTTGCGCAACGAAGAGGGCGGGAATGTTTTCACCAGCAAGCAAAGGCAATAGCTTTAGCTTCTCAAGTGCATCAAATGCAGAGTTTGCGTGAATGGTGCAGAGACCTGCAATTCCTGAGTTCAGAGCAATCAGAAGATCAAGTGCTTCGGCCTGTCTTACCTCACCGATGACTAAA
>JAPLAJ010000017.1 GCA_026393335.1 Rhodoluna sp.
ACTGTCGCTGCCGATGATGGTCTTGCGTGTCCTGCTGCAACAAAACCGTTCTTACCATCTGAAATCCAGAGGACTAGATCTGCAAAGCTGAGATCTGCAATCACCTGCCAGTCACCAACCAGGGCATGCAGCCACTCAATGTCAGCAGCATGGCTCTGGCCATTTTGCTTCATTAGATCGGTAAGGGTGGACACGCTTAAAGTTTAGCCACGCTCCTTCTTGAAGGAGAACTAACTAGTAGCTGCTTAGCAAGTTCGGCTATGGCCAATCTGGCTGGTGATGATCTCTTTAGCAGTGCAAGAGGTAACCCATTAAGCATTGCTTTATCTAGGTTGTCTCTGTCCTCAGGTATAAAGGCATCAATTCGCAATTGGGCTAGGTTCAGATATGTTTCGATTAGTTCCTGTTTCGCCCTGCCACCTAAAGCATTAGTTCTGAATCTGTTTACTGCAACTAGAGGATCGATACTTTGACTAATCTCTGCAATGAACTCTTTGGCAACTAGAAACCTTTGGGCTGCAACCGGGTCACAGCCTGAAACCATGACTACTTTGGCAGCTTTCGCTAAAACACTTTTGAGCAGTGTGTCTCTGCTGTATTCGCTGGCGGCCATGCTGGAAGGGTGAAAAAGATTTGGTTTGAATACCGTTGCCTGAGAAAGGTCCACCACAACATGTTCAATCACTCCAACTAAGCCGAGAAGTAGTTTCTCAAATCGTTCAGGAGTAACCTCAGGCCATCGATGCGCTGAGCTAAGCCCAGGCATAAACTTCAGTTCATTTCTACCAAGAGCAATAGAAATAGTTAGCCGATTGAATTCATCTATCGAGAGCCTGTCCTGTTCAGCAAGTCGAAGACATGCAGATAGACCAGCGGGAGTATCAACTAGACCTAGTCCTAAAGCTAGCGACGGGGCAAGGGTATCCAAATCAACTAGTAAGACCTTTTGGCCGGCTAGTGCTAACTCTGCTGCCACATTAGTTGCAATGGTGCTTTTGCCAGGGGATCCGGCTGGACCCCAAATAGCGATTACGTTGACAGGATATGCAGGTTCTTTGACCGCTGGTGCATTTGGTATTTGTGAGTCTCCGACTACTGCCAGATGAGCTCTTCTACCTCTTTGCTTGGTTTCCATGGTGGCCATCAGTTCTGTGACCTTATGCCAACAACTGTTGCCTTTCTAGCTATTGCAGATACAACAGAACGTATTTCAGCAGGTGAGATACAAATCTCTATGCTTTGAGCTGACTGACCGAAGCTATCGTTTTGAAGTTTTGCACTGACTAACTCTCCTGCGCTTACAACTTGTACAGGAATCGATTCGATGCTGCTGGACTGATCGGCAGCCCAGAGATCAATGCTGTCGCCTACCTTCACCGTGTTTGCCATGCTCATAGCTAAGGCCACCACTATCTGTGTGCAGCTTGATAACTTAGCTGGAGATATAGCGCTCATGGGAATCAACTCCCCCGCGTTGACTGGTCTAACGAGAACCCATTTGTTTAGATTTTGCTCAGTTGCCTTTAGATACTGGCCATCCGCGTCCCCTAGATCCATGGGTATTGAGGTTAGGTTTGCTTGCCCAATAGGTGTTGAAGATGAGATGTTAGTCGCGGCCACTAAGTATTGATTGAGTTTTACCTCAGTGTTTTCTACAAGCAGCCAGGATGCAATCGAAATCAGAGTTAGCGATATTGCAAAGAAGATTCGGTTACGGCGTGAGCCCCAGCGATTGTTTAACTGGACACTTCGCTTTCTTCTTCGCATAAAAATAGACACTGAACTATGTTGGTCAAACTTCAGAGTTGATGCTGAGCTTATCCACAACAACATAATTCAGCTCGGCTGCCGGTATCCAAAGTCTCTCCGCTTCATAACTGACAAATTCAAGCATCTTTGAAAAGGTTCGGGTTATGTAACCGTTGAGTTCAGAGTGTTGGCTTTTTATACCTAGCCGCACAGGAACTCCTATTAGGTGCGCCTGTGCAATTTCGTTGATCGAGAGCTTTGTTTCTTGAAGTTCAGTGCCCTGATCCTGTGGCTTGAGATAGCTGTAGTCATGGATGATGAGCCAACTACTTTTGGTTATCCTGTTTTGAAAACCAGCTATAAAGTCTTTACCTTTAAGAGGCATAGCAAGTTGGACATCCGGTAAGTTTTCGCGAAAGACAATTACTGATTTACA
>JAPLAJ010000157.1 GCA_026393335.1 Rhodoluna sp.
AACAATCTCGAGGGCATAATCAAGTCTTGCGGTTGCATCTAGGAAGATGTGAACAATGCCATCACCGGTTTGAATAACAGGTACTTTAGATTCTTCAACAACGGTTTTGATTAGATTAGCTGACCCTCTAGGAATAAGAACATCAATCAAGCCAGTTGCCTTCATCATGGCTTCTGCACCATCTCGACCATATTCATCAACGCTGGCAATGGCATCAGCGTTGTGATGATTGCTGGTGAAAGCTTCTCTAAGAATTGAAACTAAAACCTTGTTAGTGTGCTGAGCCATAGAGCCACCACGCAGAACTATTGCGTTACCAGTCTTGATAGCCATTCCAGCTATGTCGATAGTCACATTAGGTCTGGCTTCATAGATGGCACCAATAAGACCAAATGGCACTCTAACCTCTTTGATGCTTAGGCCATTTGGTCGATGAATCTCTCTAACTAGCTCGCCGATAGGGTCATTGAGCAAAATCAATTCTGCAAGAGCTACCTTTAGTGAATCAATGCGTTCAACACTTAGCGCTAGCCTGTCTTGAAGTGATTGCGATACACCAGAATCTTTAGCCAGCTTTAGATCTTGGTGATTAGCGACCAGAATCTCTTCAGTTCTTGAAGTAAGAAGCACTGAAACAGACTTGAGGATTTCATTCTTCTGCTCAGTTGAAAGTAAACCTAAGGCACCCGATGCTGCCTTGGCTTTCTTGATTAGATCTAGCGCGCTCATTGCAAATCCTTTGCTTGGAACCAGGTGCCAACCCGACCACCAGAGAGTACCTCTGAAACGTTATCGATAGAAGTTAGCAGAACAGTAATTCCATACTCTCTTGCATACTTAGCTGCTTCCAGCTTGGTCTCTGCTCCACCGGTACCAACACTTGATGCACTGCCACCGATCTTGATGGTCGATAGATCATCTTCAGGTTCAACCCATTCGATCTTCTGCGAACCAGGCTCTGTTGGCGGTCTGTCGTATAGGGCATCAACATCGCTAAGCAGAATAAGTGCATCAGCCTTGACGAGAACTGCAACCAATGAAGCTAGTCGATCGTTATCACCAAAGGCAATTTCTTGGGTAGCAACAGTGTCATTCTCATTGACGATAGGAATCACTTTTAGCTCTAATAAGCGATCAATGGCTTTACTAGCATTTTCACTGGTTTCAGCTTGGTCAAAATCTCCAGCAGTTAGCAGCACTTGACCTGCGATGATGTTGAATCTTTCCAGGCTTGATTCATACCTGCCCATAAGTTTGCTTTGTCCAACCGAGGCAAGTGCCTGCTTAGTTGCTAGATCAGTTGGCTTCTCTGTGAGATTTAGTAAAGGCAAACCAGTTGCGATAGCACCGGATGTGACAAGAATGATTTCTTGGCCGTTTTTAGCTGAGTTAGCAATAGCTGCAACCAAAAGATCTAAGTTCTTTTCGTTGGCACCAGTTATCGAAGAGGAGCCAACTTTGACTACTACTCTTTTAGCCTTTGGGATGTCCCTGTGATCGGAGAGCTTCATTTCTGATCCTCTTCACCTGCTTGTTCGTCACCACTTGTGGCATCTGGGTCTTCAACAGAACCAATCTCATAAGAGATTATCGGATTTCCTTCTTTAGCCATCTCAATACGCATGGCTGCTCTGGCATCCATCATCTCTTGGTATTCACGACGTCTATCGATGTTAGTTCTGCGCTCACGAAGATCAAGTCTTGGGTCTGTTCCACGAGGAGCAGCAATAAGTTCACCGGCAGATGCGATAGTTGGCTCCCAATCGAAGATAACTCCATCTTTACCGGCACCAATAACTACCGTTGAGCCAGCAACTGCACCAGCTTTGAGTAGTTCATCTTCAAGACCGAGCTTTGCTAAGCGGTCCCCTAGATAACCAACTGCTTCTTCATTACCAAACATTGTTTGAGCAACCCAACGCTCAGGCTTAGGACCTATTACTCTAAAGATTTCACCATCGCCGTAAGATTCCTTTTTGACAGTGAACTTGTTCTCTTCGCGCTTAGTGTTCATAAGGTGAATACGAGGTCGAGCAGGAATAGCAGCCTTGGCCTCACGGTGAGCCTTGACTAGCTCTGCTATTGCAAAGTTCAAATCTCTAAGTCCTTCACGTGCAACAGCTGAGATAAGGAATACCTTGTAGCCACGAGCTTCAAGCTCTGGCTTTACAAACTCAGCTAGCTCTCGTCCATCAGGAACATCTATCTTGTTCAGTGCAATTAGTTGAGGTCTCTCATTTAGAGGTAGTTCACCCTCTGGCACTTCATAGAGAGCAAGTTCATTCAAGATCAGATCCAAGTCACTGATTGGATCTCTGTTTGGTTCTAGAGTTGCACAGTCCAATACGTGCAAAAGCGCAGCACATCTTTCAACATGTCTTAGGAACTTGAGGCCTAAACCTTTACCTTCGCTAGCACCTTCAATAAGTCCTGGCACATCAGCAACGGTGAATCTGGTATCTCCTGCTTGAACCACACCTAGGTTTGGGTGCAGGGTTGTGAAAGGGTAATCAGCAATCTTTGGTTTAGCAGAAGAAATTGCAGCAATCAAAGATGATTTACCTGCTGAAGGATATCCAACCAGAGCAACATCGGCTACCGACTTTAGTTCAAGGATTATATCCCCACGCCAACCAGGAACTCCAAGCAGAGCAAAACCTGGAGCTTTACGCTTTGAAGATGCAAGAGCAGCGTTTCCCAAACCACCATTACCTCCTTCGGCAACAACTAGTTCCATACCTGCTTCATCAAGATCTGTAATTAGAGTGCCATCGGCTGATCTAACCACTGTTCCAATTGGTACTTTTAGAACAACATCTTTACCGGTTGCACCGTTACGGAAATCTCCAGCACCATCGCCACCATCGCCACCGGCACGGTGCGGACTGAAGTGATACTCCAAAAGTGTTGTGGTATTGGCATCAGCGATAAGTGAAATAGTTCCACCGTTACCGCCATCAGCTCCATCAGGACCTGCTAGTGGCTTGAACTTTTCACGCTTGACGGAGATACAGCCATCGCCACCATCACCGGCACGAAGGTGCAGAGTAACTTGATCTACGAATGTCACCATGAGTTACTCCTTTCAGTACCCTCAAAAACACAGAAGGCGAGCACAAAGGCTCGCCTGCTGATAAAAAATAGTTAGTTCTAAAAAAGAACCTAAGCCGCAACAACGATGTTGACTACGCGACGTCCGCCCTTTTGACCGAACTGAACTGCACCTGCAGATAGAGCAAACAGGGTGTCGTCTTTACCGCGGCCTACATTACGACCTGGGTGGAAGTGAGTTCCACGCTGACGAACAATGATTTCTCCTGCGTTAACTTCTTGACCTGAGTAGCGCTTGACCCCTAGACGCTGAGCGTTTGAGTCGCGGCCGTTACGGGTTGAGGAAACACCTTTTTTGGATGCCATTTTTTAGATCCTTTACTTACTTGATCTCAGTAACCTGAACGCGAGTCAGGTCGGCACGGAAACCCATGCGCTTTTTGTAACCGGTCTTGTTCTTGTACTTCTGGATAACAATCTTTGGACCACGTAGGTCACCCAAAACAGTTGCAGTTACCTTCACCTTGGCTAGAGCCTCAGCTTCGTGAGTAACCTTGTCGCCATCAACTAGCAACAGAGCGTGCATCTGGATAGTGCCACCAGCTTGCGCCTTTAGACGATCTAGCGTGACGATAGTGCCTACTGACACCTTTTCTTGGCGGCCACCCGCGCGGACTACTGCGTAAACCACAGATATACCCTTTGTTCGAAAAATCTTGAATTTGGAAGTGTTGCTGGTTATTCCGGCAACAAGGTTCAATCTTAGCGGGCTGTACCCGGCATAGCAAACCTCAATGCCTGATTTTTGCCCTTATTTATCCTCGCCAGGGGTTATTTCTCCCCCGCTTGAGACTCTTCTGGACTTGCGTTTGGCTGGAGCGCTACCAGTGGCTTCAGGCAGTGCTTCAAGAACAGTTTCTAGGGTTTTAGGTGCTGGCTCGCCAGATCCCATCGTAGAAGCTGCAATCTTAGACATCAGGTTTTTAGCCTCTTCAGCTTTTTCAGGGGTAACTACCTTGGCAGGCTCAATTCTTGGCTTATTTGGCTCAGCTTCACCCTTTGAGGAGTTGTTCTGCTTGTTCTTACCCTTGTTTTTGCCCTTATTGCCTTCGCGGTTGTTTTCCCTGTTGTTCTGGCGTTGTGGTCTATCGTCATCTTCGATGTGCTTGTTCTTTAGAACTGGCTCATGGTGAACAATTAGTCCTCTACCAGCACAGGTCTCACAAGGCTCGGTGAAAGCTTCTAGTAGTCCAATACCGATCTTCTTACGAGTCATCTGAACTAGACCTAGAGAGGTAACTTCAGCAACCTGGTGCTTAGTTCTATCTCTAGACAGGCACTCCATGACTCTTCTTAGAACTAGATCACGGTTAGATTCAAGAACCATGTCGATAAAGTCCACAACGATGATTCCACCGATATCACGAAGACGTAGCTGACGAACAATTTCTTCAGCTGCTTCTAGGTTGTTCTTGGTAACAGTCTCTTCAAGGTTTCCACCAGATCCGATGAACTTACCGGTGTTCACATCCACCACTGTCATAGCTTCAGTTCTATCGATAACCAATGAACCACCAGAAGGTAGATAGACCTTACGGTCAAGAGCCTTAATGATCTGCTCATTGATTCTGAAGTGATCGAAAGCATCGCCAGTTCCTGAGAAACGTTCAACACGCTCTAATAGGTCAGGTGCAACATCCTTGAGATACCCTTCGATGGTTGCAAAAGGAGCATCGCCATCAATAATCATCTTCTGGAAATCTTCATTGAAGACATCTCGAACAATCTTGATTAGAAGATCTGGCTCAGAAGAAAGCAGCGATGGTGGAGTTGAGATCTCTGCGTTACGGCTAATCTCTTCCCACTGAATCTGAAGTCTTTGCACATCTTCGGTTAGCTGCTCTTCGGTAGCACCTTCAGCAGCAGTTCTAATGATTACTCCAGCATCTGGTGGCAAAATCTCTTTCAAGATCTTCTTTAGCCTTACTCGTTCGCTGTCTGGAAGCTTTCGGCTAATACCATTCATGTTTCCATTAGGAACATAAACAAGGTAACGACCAGGTAAGGAAACCTGTGAGGTTAGACGAGCACCCTTTTGACCAACAGGATCTTTGGTTACTTGAACCAAAACCTTATCGCCTGACTTGAGAGCCAGTTCAATCTTTCGAGGTTGGTTACCAACCTCTGCCATTTCCCAGTCAACTTCACCTGAGTAAAGAACTGCGTTACGACCACGACCAATGTCAACGAATGCTGCTTCCATTGATGGCAGAACGTTCTGAACTTTACCCAAGTAAACATTTCCAATTAGAGAAGTGTCTTGAGCTTTAGCGACATAGTGCTCAACCAAGATCTTGTCTTCTAGAACACCAATCTGAATCTTGTCGTCTTTGCTTCTAACCACCATTACGCGGTCAACCGCTTCACGACGAGCTAAGAACTCTGATTCGGTTATTCGGTTTGATCTTCTACCTGAATCTCTACCATCGCGTCTTCTCTGCTTCTTAGCTTCTAGACGAGTTGAACCCTTAACTCTGGTTGGTTCATTGCTTGGAGCTTTAGGCTCGCGAGGTGTCCTAACCTTCACAACAACGTTAGGAGCAATCTCACCCTCAACTGCTTCGCCAGATCTTCTTCTCGATCTAACTCTGCGATGTGAATCATCTGTAGGAGCATCATCAATAATTGAAGGCTTACCTTTTCGGGTACTTACCTTTGGAGTCGGCAAATCAGGAGCTTGGAAGATTAGAGAGAAACCAGCTGCAGCCGGAGCTGCTTTAGGCTCATCAGCCTTAGCTTCTTCCTTAGGCTCTGCGTCCTTCTTTTTGGATTTCTTCGCCGGAGCAATTACCTCGGCAACAACCTCAGCAACTACCTCTTTAGCCCCACGCTTACGTGCTGGCTTCTTAGATTCAACAACTTCTTCAACTGGTAAATCGTTATTCTTTTTCTTCACCATTTAAGGTGCTCCATACCCGGTAAATCCCCTAGGCCACACTCACTAGGTTTTTCACCTAAAAACTCTTGTTATTCACGGTTGTGAACAACTAAATCTAAATAATGCAAGGAACTTTTCTTTTCCCAAGATCACTTAGGCTGCCCGATGGGTCTTACGTGTAAGCGTCTAAAAAGTACCTGCGAAACCTTTGTTTATCTCTGTGTGGACGAGACCAACTACCCCAAGTATCGCACGAAAGGAGCCAATTGCAAGGGATTGAGTGTCAAACCTGAGAGTTTGCCTGCCTAAGAATGGCCTATTTGCTCTGATTTCAAGCCAAATCTCTTAGATTGAGCTAAGTAAGCCGTGGCATACTTGCTATATGAGCGACCAGAAGACAACTGAGAACACAGGCATTAGTGCCCCTAGGTCTCTAGCAATTGTTCTAATAATCTTCGGAATCATCGGTTGGATTGGTGCTTTTTCACTAACCCTAGAGCGCATTCACGTAGCTACCGACCCTGGTGCAACTCTTGGTTGTGATCTAAACATCTTTATCTCTTGTAAGACAGTCATGTTGACCTGGCAAGCAAAGCTCTTTGGCTTCCCTAACTCACTTATTGGTATCGCTGCTTTCATGGCACCAATCATTGTTGGTTTTGCCATCCTTGCTAAAGCTCAATTCGCTAAGTGGTTCTGGAGACTGTTCCTCGTTGGTAACTTCTTCGGCTTCCTATTTGTTCTTTGGCTATTCAGCCAGAGCCTTCTAGTGATCAACGTTCTTTGCCCTTACTGCATGGTTGCTTGGACAGGAATGATTCCAATCTTCGTTACCCTGTTCCTCTTCAGTGCAAGAGAAGACATCATTCCAATGCCGATCAGGACAACTGCTTTCTGGGATGGAGCATTCGCTAAAGCTTGGCTTTGGACAATTGCTGTTTTCCTAATAATCATCTTGGCAATCACATTTAGATTCTGGACTCGTTGGATTCCAATGTTCAGTCAGCTTGGTTGGATCTAAAGAAAAACTTAAATGAAAGAATGGGCTGGCCTGAGATTGGGATATCTAGCTCTTGAAAACTAGAACCAGAGAGCAAGTTCACGGGTTGCAGATTCGACTGAATCTGAACCATGCACTAGGTTCTGCTGAACCTTTAGACCCCAGTCACGACCAAGGTCTCCCCTGATTGTTCCAGGTAGGGCAACTGTTGGATCTGTTGCTCCAGCAAGGACTCTAAAACCTTCGATTACTCGGTTGCCTACAACCTTTAGAGCAACAACATCGCCTGAAGCCATGAACTCAACAAGTGGTTCATAGAAAGGCTTACCTTCGTGCTCTGCATAGTGTTGGGCTAGAAGCTCTCTTGATGGAGTGAACTTCTTCACATCAACAATGACGTAGCCCTTGGTTTCAATCCTGCGAATTATTTCACCGATTAGGTTTCTCTTCACGCCATCTGGTTTTACTAATACGAGTGTCTGCTCAGTCATTATTTGTTCTCCTCTATGTCCATCTTAATTTCAAAAGTGTTCGATGCTGCCCTATTTTTCTTGGCTAAATCAATTGTGTAACCGGCAATCATGGCCCAACCCCAGAAACCAACGAAGATGATTGAAATCAATAGCATCCATGGCACTAGGAATGAAACAACAAGTAGAAGAATTTGAAGTGCCCAGCCAAACCAATAAGAACCAGGCTTACCTAGATAGCCAGGAGTCAGTATAAGAATTGCTGCAAAGCTAAGTCCAAATCCCCATACTGTTGGCCCATCGGCCACTTTCAATCCAAAAGCAACAAGTGTTCCAAAGAACACTACAAAAGCTTCAAATGCTAGAACCATAGAACTTAGGGTTCTACGAACTGAACGATTAGACATCTGAATCCTCCTGGATTTGACGGAACTTAAGTACGTCCCCTATCAAAGATACAGTTCCTGTGACCACAATCGTTGAATTAGGAGTTGGTGGAAGCTTTGCTTCAGCTAGTGAGAGCGCATCTCTAAAATCGTCTTCAACAAATACTCGCTCAGAACCAAACACTTTTCTTGCAACTTCGGCTAGTTCTTCTGAATCATTAGCTCTAACACTGGTGCTCTTGGTGATGATGATCTCAGCCATAACGGTTTCAAGATGTCTAAAGATTCCTTCAGCATCCTTCTCAGCTAATACTGAGACAACACCAACTACGTGTGGCAAACCAAACGAAGATTCAAGCGCATTTGCTAATGACAAAGCTCCGTGAGGATTATGAGCTGCATCAAGAATGATTCTTGGTGACTTACTTACAATCTGTAATCTGCCAGGTGATGACACATCTGCTAGAGCTGGTCTCAAGATGATCTCCGAGATAGGAGTTGTTGCACCTCCAATGAATTCTTCAACCGCAGCAATAGCAACAGCAGCGTTAGCTGCTTGGTAAGCACCGTGTAATGGAATGAATAGGTTCTCGTACTTACCGGCTAAACCATCAACAGAGAAGGTAATACCGATATCTGATTCGATGTATTCGGTGACTGCAAAGTCTTGACCTAGAATTCTGAAGGTTTCTGCAACTTCAGAAGAAACTTTCTCTAAGACATCAAGCGCTTCTTTAGGTTGCACAGCAGAAACTACTGCAGCCCCAGATTTGATAATGCCCGACTTGGTTTCAGCAATTTCTGCGATAGTCCAGCCAAGGCGTTCCTGGTGATCTAAATCAATTGGAGTGAATACGGCAACATCGCCATCGGCAACGTTGGTTGAGTCCCATGCTCCACCCATTCCAACTTCAAGAACTAGAACATCGATAGGTGCATCAGCAAAAGCTGCAAAGGCAAGAACGGCTAGTGCTTCGAAGAAGGTCAGTCTTGACTCGCCTTTAGCAAGTAGCTCTTGATCAACCATGTCTAGAACAGGTTCGATGTCTTTGAAAACTTCATACAAAATCTCATTAGAGATTGGTTCGCCATCTAAAGCAATGCGCTCATTGAGGTTGATTAGATGCGGGCTAGTGAAACGACCTGTTCTAAGTCCATGCTCTCTAAGAATTCTTTCGATGATTCGTGAGGTACTGGTCTTACCGTTAGTCCCGGTTATGTGAATAACACGGTAAGACTTTTGTGGATCACCTAGAAGTTCAACTGCTCTTCTTGTGGGTTCTAGTCTTGGACGAAGTTTGTGCTCGGGAATTCTTGCCATAAGAGAAGATTCAATTTCTTGAATCATTCTTAGAGCCTCTGACTCTGAGCTCATACTTTCGTCACCACGATACCGATTGGAAGATCATCTCCAACGGTCACACCTTCACCTTGAACATCACCTAGAACAGCTTCTAGTTCTAATGTCAGTGTTTCTGATTTAACTAGTTCTTCATGAGTGCTAATTGCATCAAGAACATCCTGAACACTTGTCACAACCAACTTGATGCGATCGCTCACATCAAGATCTGCATCTTTGCGAGCTTGCTGCACTGCTCTAATGACATCTCTAGCGATACCTTCAACTTCTAGTTCTTTAGTAACTCTTGAATCAAGAAGAACAAAGCCGCCAGATGGGAGAATTCCGATTAGGTTTACTGACTCTGAGGTATCAGAAAGGTCAGCAACTAAATCAATCTCGTATTCACCTTCGATTAGTTCAACCCCGCCACAAACAACCTTGTCGCCATCTTGTGACCAGTCACCTGACTTAGAAGCACCAATAACCTGCTGAACTTGCTTACCAACACGAGGACCTAGAACCCTTGAGTTCACAGTCAATCGCTTGATAACACCGAACTCAGTTGTTGAATCTAGAGATAGCTCGACTAGGTCAATTGACTTTACGTTTAGCTCTTCAGCGATGATGTCAACAAACTCCGATAGCTCTCCAGCGTTCTTAGTAACAACAGTCAACTTAGCTAGTGGCAAACGAACTCTTAGTCCATTGACCTTTCTAAGACCATTAGCAACAGAAGAGACAACTCTGACCTGGTCCATAGCAGTCATGAGCTTGTCATCAGCAACTAGTGCTTCATGATCTGGCCATTCAGTCAGATGCACTGAACGCATACCGGTTAGACCTTGGAATACTTCTTCAGCAATGAGAGGAAGCATAGGAGCGGCAACACGAGTCATGATTTCAAGAACTGAATACAAGGTGTTGAAAGCTTGTGGATCGCCGTCCCAGAATCTAGCTCTAGATCTTCTTACATACCAGTTAGTTAGCACATCTGCGAAGTCTCTTAGCTTTGCAGCAGAACCAAAAGTATCGAATTCATTTAGATCTGCTGATACTCCTGCAACCATTTCACGAGTCTTAGCAACAAGGTATCTATCTAAAACATCTTCACTTGATAGATCAAACTTTGCTTCGTAGTTAGCAGCATTAGCGTACAAAGTAAAGAAGTAATAGGTATTCCAGAGTGGAAGAAGAACCTGTCTTGTTCCTTCTCTAATGCCCTGTTCTGTTACAGACATAGTGCCACCGCGAAGGATTGGAGATGAAAGTAAGAACCAACGCATTGCATCTGATCCATCACGATCAAATACTTCATTCACATCTGGATAGTTACGAAGTGACTTAGACATCTTCTGTCCATCGCTACCCAAAACAATTCCATGTGAAACAGCTGTCTTGAATGCTGGTCTATCAAATAGTGCAGTTGATAGCACATGCAATGTATAGAACCAACCCCTGGTTTGACCAGAGTATTCAACGATGTAATCACCAGGTGAATGTGAATCAAACCAGTCACTGTTTTCAAACGGGTAGTGCACCTGAGCAAAAGGCATTGAACCTGATTCAAACCAGCAGTCCAATACTTCAGGAACTCTAACCATCATTGACTTACCAGTTGGGTCATCAGGGTTCACACGAGTTAGGTGATCAATTGTTGGACGGTGGAAATCATCAACACGAACACCGAAGTCAGCTTCCATTTCATCCAATGAACCATAAACATCTATGCGTGGATAGTTAGGGTCAGTTGACTTCCATACAGGAATTGGTGCTCCCCAAAAACGGTTACGGCTAATCGCCCAGTCTCTTACGTTTTCCAACCACTTACCGAAAGAGCCATCTTTAGTGTGTTCAGGAACCCAATTGATTTCCTGGTTTAGTTCCAACATTCGATCTTTAAGTTTTGTGGTCTCAACAAACCAAGAAGAAACTGCTTTGTAGATCAAAGGGTTCTTGCAGCGGTAACAGTGTGGATATGGGTGGTCATAGCTTGCTTGCTTTAGCAAGCGACCCATGTCCTTCAGTTTCTGAGTGATTGGCTTGTTCGCTTCAAACACGTGCTGACCCACAAAGTCAGTAATAACCGAGTTGTATTCACCACGTTCATTCACTGAAACATAAACAGGGATACCTGCTGCCTCACAAAGCTTTTGGTCATCTTCACCGTAGGCAGGTGCTTGGTGAACTACACCGGTACCTTCATTGTCAGCAACATAGTCCCCAACAATGATTTGCCAAGCGTTGCCAACATCAAACTTTGATTCATCAGCGTAGTAATCAAATAGTCTTTCGTATTTGATTCCAGCTAGCTCTTTACCTAAAACAGTTTCTTCAATAGCTGCATTAGCGCTATCAATGTCTTCAAAACCAAAGTCTTTTAGGTGATTACCAATAAGAGATTTAGCTAAAAGATATTTTCCAGAATCAGTATTGATAACTGCATATTCAATCTCAGGCCCAACAGCTAGTGCAAAGTTAGTTGGCAATGTCCAGGGAGTTGTTGTCCAAGCAAGAACCTTTACTCCAGCAAATCTCTGCCCTGCAAGAATTGGGAAGGTAACAGTTACTGTTTGGTCTTGTCTATTTTGATAAACGTCTTCATCCATGCGAAGTTCATGGTTTGAAAGAGGTGTTTCACATCTCCAGCAGTAAGCAAGAACTTTAAAGCCTTCGTAGATCAGGCCCTTCTTGTGCAGTTCTTTGAAAGCCCAAAGCACGCTCTCGGTGTATGGAGCATCTAGAGTCTTGTAATCATTCTCAAAGTCAACCCAACGAGCCTGACGGGTTACATATGTTTCCCACTCTTTGGTGTATTTCAGAACTGAGGTTCTGCAGTAGTCATTGAACTTATCGATACCGAACTTTTCAATCTCAGGTCGACCTGAGATCTTTAGTTGTCTTTCAGCTTCAACTTCGGCTGGCAGACCATGGGTATCCCAACCAAATCTTCTTTCAACCCTGAATCCCTGCATGGTTTTGAACCTAGGAACAGTGTCTTTGGCATAACCGGTTAGCAGGTGGCCATAGTGAGGAAGACCGTTAGCAAAGGGAGGACCGTCATAAAAGACGAACTCAGCAGCGTTTTCATCCTTGCGCTGGTCAATAGAGGCCTGAAAAGTCTTGTCTTTAGCCCAAAACTCTAGGATTGACTCTTCAATGGCAGGAAACGAAGGGCTTGCTGGGACCTGGTCTCTGATGCCAAAAGAAGCTCCATTGTTTTTGGGATACATGGCTTGCTCTCTGGGTTTAGGGGTAAAAGTTCTAATCTCAATGTTAATCTTAATGAACACTAACTTTTGGAGAAGCACAACGTGACCTCAAGCCACGAAACCCCTGATTTCAGAGCCCCAGCCTCAACCCCTGAACGCGTAGGCGTTGAAGGCCTAGAGGAGAAATGGGCTCTAGCCTGGGAAACCGACGGAACCTACAAGTTCAGAAGAGATGTCGATAAGGCTCAGGTCTTCTCCATTGATACCCCTCCTCCTACAGTTTCAGGATCTCTGCACGTAGGACACGTCTTTAGCTATACCCACACCGATGTTGTTGCCAGATTCCAACGTATGCGTGGCAAAGAGGTTTACTACCCAATGGGTTGGGATGACAATGGTCTTCCAACAGAGCGTCGAGTTCAGAACTACTTCGGCGTTAGATGTGATCCATCATTGCCTTACGTTGAGAACTTCACCCCTCCTTATGAAGGTGGCGACAACAAGTCTTCTAAAGCTGCTGATCAGATTCCTATCTCAAGAAAGAACTTCATTGAGTTATGCGAGAAGCTAACTGCTGAAGATGAACTTCAATTCGAAGCGCTCTGGCGTCAGCTAGGTATTTCAGTTGACTGGGACCAGACTTACCAGACCATATCCCCTGCAGCTCAAAAAGTTTCACAGCAAGCATTTCTAAATAACCTCTCCAGAGGTGAGGCTTATCAGTCAATGGCTCCAACTCTTTGGGATGTCACATTTAGAACTGCAGTTGCTCAAGCAGAGCTAGAAGATAGAGATCAACCAGGTGCTTATCACCGTGTTGGTTTTGATGGACCTGATGGCAAAGTATTTATTGAAACAACTCGTCCTGAACTTATCCCTGCCTGTGTTGCTCTTGTTGCGCACCCTGATGATGAGAGATACCAAGGCCTATTTGGTAAGACCGTAAAGACTCC
>JAPLAJ010000094.1 GCA_026393335.1 Rhodoluna sp.
TCTCACTCAGCCGAGCAGTAATCTCACTTCTGCCGTTTATCTATGCGATGTATTTGCCAATCCAGTCAATCTTCGTTCCAGGTTTTAGTTCAAGAGGCTTGGAAATAGCAGCGCTGGCTATTTATGTTTGTGTGTCTTCTGTCACATTGCTTTTCTTCAGGGGACTTAGATTACCTCGCTGGCAAGCATGGCTGAATCTCGCAGCTGCTGGGTTGATTCCTGGTTTGGTGATTCTGCAAAGAAACGAAATTAAGGATCAAAGCATCGGTGCTTGGATGGTCATGGGCACAGCTCTCGTGCTAACCGCAACCGCAGTTAGGCAGCAGGCACGAATAGCGCTAATTGGATTAGGTGTTCTGCTGGGGCTATTGATTGTTGAATACGGTTTGCCGGGTCTGACAGCTTCTGGCTTAGCTGGAGCATTGGTATTCGTTCTGGCAGGACTTGGAGTTTCCAGAGGTATCGCTAGAACTACCAGAGAGACAGAAAAGTTTAGAGCTATTGAACTTGAGTCCATTTCTAGAATTGCTGAACTTGATGCCGCAGCTAAAGAACGTCAGCAAAGGTTAGCTCAAGTTCTAGGAACTGCTGTTCCACTG
Organism: Rhodoluna sp.; assembly: GCA_026393335.1. Taxonomy (GTDB): domain Bacteria; phylum Actinomycetota; class Actinomycetes; order Actinomycetales; family Microbacteriaceae; genus Rhodoluna. The sequence goes on from JAPLAJ010000094.1 coordinate 600, forward strand.
CTTTCAGTTATCAAAGATGCACAGGGGCCAATAGATGAAGAACTCAAACAATCAGCAAGGCTTGTTGAGGCTACACTTCGAGATAACCTGCGCGGCAGAGATCTCCTAAATCCTGCAATGAGTAAGGAAGTGCAAAGGCTAAGAAGCTTAGGCTGTGAAGTTTTGATTCTCGATGAGGGTGGAACTGCTTCACTAACTTCAGCTGAGCGTGATGCGTTACTGCAGAGAGCTGTTGATGCTTTACAGATAGTTCAAAGTGGTCGGGTCACTATCAGAAGCCCAAAGGCAGAAGAGTTCAAAATAACTGTGGTGGCAACAACTCCAGGTCAAGCAGAACCTGTACTTTCAATCAGGCTTTAAACCCCAACGGGCCTTCACCGCTTCTTTCGAAGAGCTAGGCCCGTCCCCTGGTGGTAAGTGCTTAGGCCCCTTAGACCTACTTGCATTTACCTAATGAAAAACTATTTCCATTGCGATAAATATTGTGGAAATACGGGCTTGTTTTAAGTCCCCACTTAAGGGGACAGCTTAAAGGGTGAAACCCCCTTCAATGAAGGGGGTTTCGGACCGTCGTTTGCTATCCCAGCAACGCTGTTTCTAGTGTATCTAATCCAACGCTTCCTAGGTTCAAGGCTTTCATGTGGAATTCCTTGATGTTGAAGTTAGCACCCTGACGAGCCTTGTACTCATCGCGGATGTTCTCCCAGATACGCTGACCGATCTTGTATGAAGGAGCCTGTCCTGGCCAACCGAAGTAGCGGTGTACTTCGAAGTTGATGAACTGCTCGCTCATGTTGACGTTCTTGCTCATGAAATCAAGGGCATAGTCAAAGTCCCACTTGCCGGTGCCATCTAGTCTTGGCTTTCCTAGGTGAACACCGATGTCTAGCACAACACGAGCTGCACGCATGCGCTGACCATCTAGCATTCCTAGGCGGTCGCCTGGATCATCTAGGAAGCCTAGTTCTTGCATTAGACGCTCAGCGTATAGAGCCCAACCTTCACCGTGGCCTGAAGACCATGAGGCTAGACGACGCCATGAGTTCAACTCAGCTTTGTTGTATACCTTCTGAGCAATCTGAAGGTGGTGACCTGGCACACCCTCGTGGTAAACAGTTGTGGTTTCTCTCCAAGTGTCGAATTCTGTAACACCAACTGGAACTGACCACCACATTCTTCCAGGTCTTGAGAAGTCATCGGTAGGGGAGGTGTAGTAGATACCACCGTGCTGAGTTGGAGCGATCATGCACTCAAGCTTTCTAAGTGGCTCTGCGATATCGAAGTGTGTACCACTTAGCTTCTCGATTGCAGCGTCTGAAAGTTTCTGCATCCAAGCCTGAAGTTCTGCGGTACCGTGCAGCTTACGCTTCGGGTCATTATCGAGAACTTCGATGGCTTCTTTAACAGATGCACCAGGCTTGATTTCATTTGCTACTGCGTTCTGTTCTGCAACAACACGAGCAAGTTCTTCTTTACCCCACTCGTAAGTTTCATCAAGGTCAACCTTCTTGCCTAGGAATCTAGCGCTTAGAAGTTGGTAGCGGTCACGACCAATTGCATCTTCCTTGTTACCTGCTGGCAGTAGTTCGTGCTTAAAGAAGTCAACTAGCTTTGCGTATCCTGCAGTTGCCTCTTCAGCAGAAGATTCTAGTTCGGCTTTTAGCGATGCTGGAAGATCACCGTTTTCAGGCTTTGCGTTCTTTGCAAACTTTCTAAAGAAACCATCTTCGGTCAATATCTGTTCTGCCTGAGTGATTGCTAGTACAACCTGACGAATAGCAGGAGTGTCTTTGGCTGCAATACCTTCACGAAGAGTTGCGATGTATCCATCAACAGCGCCTTCAACAGCCTTCATACGCTTAGAGATGTTTGACCAGTTCTCTTCGGTAGCAGTTGGGGTTAGGTCGAAGATGTCTCTAATGCCTTGAGCATTAGATGCGATTGGGTTTAGATCTCTGTGACCCATACCTGAGTCGTAGATCTCACCACTTAGTTTTAAGGTTGAGGTCATTGCCAACTTGGTAACTTTGTCCACATCATCGCGAATCTCAGTTGCCTCAACTTTGGCAAGCATTTCTTTTTCAAGTTTGTTGTGATGCGCTGCAGCTTCTGGGCTGGTGTCCTCAAGTCTGTCTTCGCCAACTTTGAAACCTGCGTAGGTAGCAAATTCTGGGCTTAGATCAACAAGGGTTTTTACCCAGTCTTCAGCTAAAAGGTCTAGCTTTGATGGTTCACGGGTCATTTTGGTACCTTTCGGGTATGCGAAATTACTAAGGATAAATCTAGTCCTGTTTATGGGTGCTTATTCGAGCCCAGGTCGATATTGGGCTCGCCACTGGCCAAAGCCAGGGGTCAGGTCGTTTCTGAAAATTGAAGTGTTTCTATTCCAAGAAGATGCAGGTTTCTTTACCTGCTTCTTGCCCTCTGTCACCTGCTGCGCATGAGCTGCCTCCAAGATGGCCACAACAGCAGCCAACTCTTCAGGGCTAGGGTTACCGGAGATGACCTTCAGGACATCACCTATAGGTTCAGGGTTCATCACAGTGGGATGTTTCCATGCTTCTTAGGAGGAGTGGTTGCACGCTTGGTCTTTAGGGCAGCTAGAGCCTTAATGACGCTGATGCGAGTAGCAGCAGGCTCAATGATTCCATCTAGTTCACCGCGCTCAGCAGCAAGGTAAGGGCTTGCAACGTTATAGGTGTATTCGGCAGCTAGTTGGGCTCTTACCTTCTTGACATCTTCACCGGCTTCTTCAGCAGCTTTGATCTTGTCGCGGAACAGAATGTTTACAGCACCCTGTCCACCCATAACGGCAATCTCAGCTGTTGGCCAAGCAAGGTTGATATCTGCACCAAGCTGTTTTGAGCCCATAACGATGTATGCGCCTCCATAAGCCTTGCGAGTGATAACTGTTACCAGTGGAACAGTTGCTTCTGCATATGCATAAAGTAACTTAGCTCCACGCCTGATAACTCCAGCCCATTCTTGATCTGCACCTGGTAAATATCCTGGAACGTCAACAAGGGTGAGTACTGGGATTGAGAAAGCATCGGCGAATCTAACAAAGCGAGCAGCTTTTTCAGCAGCATCAATGTTCAGAGTTCCAGCAAGAGCGCTTGGTTGGTTAGCCACAATAGCAATTGACTGACCTGCTACTCGTGCAAAACCAATCAGAATGTTAGGAGCGAATAGTGGTTGCACTTCTAAGAACTGGTTGTCATCAACGATTGATTCAATGACCTTGATCATTGAATAAGGCTGGTTAGGTGAATCAGGAATGATTGTGTTTAGTTCACGGTCTGCATCAGTGATCTCTAGTGCACTTTCACTTTCGTAGTGCACAGGTTCGCTTAGGTTGTTCTCCGGCAGGAAGCTAAGCAGAGTTCTTGCATAATCTAATGCGTCATCTTCATCGCTAGCTAGATAGTGAGCAACACCTGAGGTCTTGTTGTGAGCGAGTGCTCCACCAAGTTCTTCCATCTCCACAACTTCTCCGGTAACTGTCTTGATCACATCAGGACCAGTTACGAACATGTTTGAAGTCTTATCAACCATGATCACAAAGTCAGTAAGAGCAGGACCGTAAACAGCACCACCGGCAGCAGGACCCATGATGATAGAGATCTGTGGGATAACACCAGATGCCATGGTGTGACGCTTGAAGATTTCACCGTATTTACCAAGGGCTATAACACCCTCTTGAATACGAGCACCACCTGAATCAAGAATTCCAATTAGCGGAACACCGGTTGCGATAGCTAGATCCATAATCTTGATGATCTTGTTTCCAGCAGCTTCACCAAGGGAACCACCAAAGATAGTGAAGTCTTGAGAGAACAGGGCAACCTGACGGCCACCGATAGTTCCGATACCTGTAACTACAGAGTCGCCATAGGGACGGTTCTTATCCATCCCAAAAGCAGTTGAGCGGTGTCTAACAAACTCGTCCATCTCAACAAATGAACCCTCGTCAAGCAAGAGCTCAATACGTTCACGGGCAGTCTTTTTACCCTTAGCGTGCTGCTTAGCAATGGCTGCCTCACCACTGGCGTAGACAGCCTCGTGGTAGCGGTTACGTAGATCTTCAATCTTGCCTGCTGTTGTTGATAGGTCAGGCGTATTCTTCTCGGTCAAAGCTTGTCTCCAATTAAGGTTGGGCAGAGGTTCTCTTCGCTCAAAAGTAACTCTATCCAAGAGGTGTCGGTTGGAGGGTCTAACCTTGAGGCTATGGAACTAAAACTGAGTAGCGAATTCGCCTCAAGAATTGAATTTTTACCTGAAACAGGCTCAACAAACACCGATTTACTGGCCTTTGCAGTAAGTAAACCTGAGTTATGGACTGATTTTTCAGTTCTGCTTACAGATAACCAGATTTCAGGTCGTGGCAGGCTAGATCGTCAATGGGTAGCTAAGCCTGGTGCAGGATTGGCAGTTTCAGTTCTGCTTAGACCAACCAAGTTCAGCATTGAAAGTTTTGGCTGGTTACCTCTACTTGCTGGGTTGGCAATGAAAAATGCCGTAGCGAGCCTTATCGAAGATGCTCAAATTAGTTTGAAGTGGCCAAACGATGTTTTGGTTGATGGTGAAAAGATTTCTGGCTTGTTGGCTGAAGTTTTACCTTCCGGCGATGGTGTGGTGATCGGAGCGGGACTAAATCTCACTCAGAGTAAAGATGAGTTACCAATCCCAAACGCAACCTCGTTGAAGTTACACGGAGTCACCGGGTTTGAACTTGATGATGTCTTGGTTAGATACCTTTCATCCTTTAGAAGACTTTACGAAGAACTATCTGATGCCTCAGGTGACCCAGAGCCTTCTGGACTTCGTAGTTCTGTTCAAGAGGCATGCTCTTCGATTGGAGCAAATGTCAAAGTGATCTTGCCCGATGGCTCTGAGTTTTCTGGAAAAGGCGTTGGCTTGGATAACACTGGCCGACTGCTAGTAGCCATGTCCGACCCTCTAGAGATTCGTGCCGTTGCGGCAGGAGACATTCAACACTTGCGACAATAGTCAGGTGTCCACTTCTCAAACATCCTTCGAAGAGCAAAGTTTCGTCTTGCTTCGAAGGCATGGCTCTGCATTGATTTTGCCTGTCATTGTTCTATTCCTTGATGCAGCTCTATATTTCTTTGTTGACTGGCGATTGAATGAGAGCTGGCAGCATCAAGCCTTTCTTGCCGTCGTTCTAATAATTGGCTTAATCTTCTGGTTTATTCCATCTTTGAAGTTCTTCACAAACAGATATGAGTTAACTAGCACTAGAGCGGTTGTGCACTCAGGGTTATTTGGCACAAAAACTGATGAAGTTCCGTGGGGAGAGATAACCGGGGTGAGTATTTCCAGAGGAGTCACCAGTTGGCTTCAAGGTGCGGGGGATATCAGATTGCATCGGGAGTTTGGCCAAGATCTAATCTTGAAAAGAGTTCCCAGAGCCAAGAAACTCAGTAAAGAGATCGAGCAGTTCCTAGGCAAGAGAGCAAGAAGCACAGGCGTGAGAAAATAAGTCGTGGCTAAATCAATAGGTGTAATAGGTGGCGGGCAGTTAGCTCGCATGATGATCTCACCTGCTCATGCACTTGGTCTAGAGATAAAGGTTTTAGCTGAAACCGAAGACAGCCCAGCAAAATCAGCAGCTACTCAAGTGGGGGATTACAAAGACTTAGCCATTGTTAGAGAGTTCGCCAAGACGGTAGATGTGATTACTTTCGACCACGAGCACGTTCCTCTAAGTGTTTTAGAAACCTTAGAAGCTGAAGGATTCAAAATTGAGCCTTCTTCGAAGGCTTTGCGTTTTGCACAGAATAAGTTGGACATGAGAGCGCGTCTGACTGAGCTTGGTGTGCCATGCCCTAACTGGGCCAAGGTTGAATCAAGCCAAGACCTAGATAAGTTCATAAATGCCAATGGGGGAGTTGCAATTCTAAAAACTCCAACCGGTGGTTATGACGGCAAAGGCGTTCGAGTAGTTAGATCAAGTGCTGATGGAGCTGATTGGCTAGCTTTAGGTGAACCACTTCTAGTTGAAGAAAAAGTTAACTTCGTTAGAGAGCTTGCACAACTTTCAGCAAGAAACAGATCTGGCAGCTGGGCTAGTTGGCAACTTGTTGAAACAATTCAAAAAGATGGGGTGTGTGCTGAAGTTCATTCTCCAGCAAGTAATGCAAATTATGAACTTGCATCTAACATCGCTAAAACTATTGCCGAAGGTTTAGATGTCACAGGCGTTCTTGCTGTGGAACTTTTTGAGACTGCTCAAGGCGAGCTACTAGTGAACGAGCTTGCAATGCGACCACACAACTCAGGTCACTTTAGTATCGAAGGTTCCACAACTAGCCAGTTCGAACAGCATCTGAGAGCGGCTCTTGATATGCCACTTGGCAGCACGAAGTCAACTCAAAGCTTTGCTGTGATGTTGAATCTTTTGGGCCAGAACGATACCAATACCTTTGGTTTAACTGATCGCATGGTTGATGGGGCAAGTGTTCATGTGTATGGCAAATCTGCTCGAGTTGGAAGAAAGATGGGGCACATCACTGCTTTATCAAACGAATCTTTAGCTGATGCTAGGCAAATTGCCAGCAAGGTATGGCAAGGGCTGCAAGCCTAACCAGTTTTTAAGGTTCTCGAATCTAAAATCGAACTGAAGAAGTCTTTTGCCTGCTGGGCACTATCGAAATAGGAGTAACCCATGGGTCAACCACTTGTTGGTGTTGTTATGGGCTCAGATAGCGACTGGGCAGTTATGAGTGATGCTGCTCAAGCCCTCAAAGAATTTGGCATTGAATACGAAGTTGAAGTTCTATCAGCTCATCGCACACCTGATCTAATGATGGAGTGGGGCAAGGCTGCAGCAGGCCGAGGAATCAAAGTCATTATTGCTGGAGCTGGCGGGGCAGCTCACCTGCCGGGCATGATTGCCTCTGTTACAACTCTTCCCGTTGTTGGTGTTCCGGTGAAACTAAAGAGTCTTGATGGCATGGATTCACTGCTATCTATTGTGCAAATGCCAGCTGGTATTCCGGTAGCAACAGTATCTATTGATGGGGCAAGAAATGCAGGAATTCTTGCAGCTCGAATCATTGGAGCTTTTGAACCAAGAATTGCTAAAGCTCTCGAGGCATTTAGTGTTGACCTAGCCGATCAGGTCGCGACTAAGAATAAGAACCTTAAATCAAAGTTATGAGTTTAGGTAAAAATACTCGCGAGATTAACACGCCATTTCGAAATGTTGATCGGGCTGACTCAAGGCAGCTGATAAAACGAGCTTGGTGGATTATTGCCCTAAACCTTTTTGTGCCAGGTTCAGTTCAGGTAGTTGCTGGAAATAAAAAGTTTGGTCGAGTCGGAATCATTTTCACTCTAAGTTTCTGGTTGTTTCTTGTCGTATCCGCGTTTTTTGCTCTAGTTTCAAAAGTTGCATTATTTACAATGCTTACCTCTCCTATGTTGGCAACGCCAATTGGCATTGGTTTTACTATTTACTCAATACTCATCGTGCTTTCAACATTGGATGCTTTGCGCCTGATGTATTTGCATCGGATTGGATCAAGAGTAAAAGCGCTGCTTCTAGTTTTAGTTTTGGTAACTGGAACTATTAATGGTTATGTTGCTGGAACTATTGGATCAACAGCACTTACAGCATCTACCTTTAGTTCTACCGTTTTCAAAAACGGTGGGTCAATGGAA
>JAPLAJ010000015.1 GCA_026393335.1 Rhodoluna sp.
CCCGCTTAGAGACAGATTTGGTTTCACAGCCAATTTAGATTTCTACGATGAAGCAGAACTAGCCCAAGTTCTCTCTAGAGCAGCTGGGCTTATGAAGTTAGATTTAGGGGAGGATGCCCTTGCCCTGATTGCTTCGAGATCCAGAGGCACTCCACGTATTGCTAACCGGTTACTGCGTCGAGTTCGTGATTTCGCCCTAGTTCACTCAAAAGGGCTGGTATCCGTTGAATCTGTTACCGATGCGCTAGAGCTCTATGAAGTTGACGAACTAGGCCTAGATAGGCTAGATCGTTCGGTTCTAGAGGCCCTGATCGTCAAATTCGAGGGCAAGCCGGTCGGCTTGAATACTCTTAGCGTTGCTTTGGGGGAGGAAACAGACACCATTGAGAGCGTTGTAGAACCTTTTCTGCTGCGAATTGGCCTGCTTGTGCGCACAACTAGGGGCAGACAGGCAACTTCAGCTGGCTACAGACACCTGGGTATTGCCCTACCAGATGGCGCTCAGGGCTTATTCGACTAGCCTGTCGCTTATAATCGACTAGTACCAAAATCCTCTAACGAACGGTCCCCCCATGGAACTAGTACTCATCCTCGCGGTCTTCTTGGCTTTCATCTTCTTCAGCAACAAGAAGCGATCTAACGCTGCTAAGCAGCTCGAGGCCTCAGTTGCAGTCGGTGTTCAGGTAGTAATGCTTGGTGGCATCAAGGGAAAGATTGTTTCAATCCTTGAGGACAGTGTGATTGTAGAAACCACACCTGGTAACAGAATTGAGTTTGTAAAGGCAGCAGTTCGAACAGTTATTGCACCTACTTTGGAAACAAAGCCAAAGGCGACCACGAGCACACCTGCTAAGGCTGCAGTAGCGCCTAAGAAGCCTGCAGCGCCAGCAAAGAAGACCACTACCCAAAAGGCTGCTAAGTAACTTAGCGCTAGATAAAAGAGAAAAGGCACAATCTTGTCTGAAAAAAGAACAGCTACCGGAGCAGCGCTTAGGTCTTTGACTTGGCTAGTAATACTGATTTTCGGAATCATAGGCATCATCGGCGGAAACATGCTGTTGGGTGAGAAAAAGGCAACGTTCGTCCCGAACTTAGCGCTAGACCTTTCTGGTGGAACTCAGATCATTCTGACGCCAATTGTTGAAGAAGGTAAGAGCGTTCTGCCTGAACAACTAGAGCAAGCCGTTTCAATTATTCGTCAACGTGTTGACTCAACCGGTGTAAGCGAAGCTCAGATCAACACTTCAGGAAACAACATTGTTGTCTCCATTCCTGGAATTCCTGACAGCAATACCCTTGCATTGATAAAGAGCTCAGCGAAGCTTGAATTCCGTGCAGTGCTAGCAGCTTCTGCTGGTAGTAAGACAGAAATTGGCAAAACAGGTTCTAAGCCAATCAAGACTTCTACGGCCAAGCCAACTAGTCCTAGCGACCTAAATCAAATCTCAGCAGCTATACAAAAGGAATACGAAAATCTAGATTGCAGTAAATCTTTCCGTGAACCTGGTCAGATAGATCCTGCTGAGAAGCCACTTGTGACTTGCGATAG
>JAPLAJ010000027.1 GCA_026393335.1 Rhodoluna sp.
CCACATGCTCTGGATCAATGCAGTAACCAAGTGCTTCTTCATAGCCGAAGATGAGATTAGGAATCTTCGAGATCCACTTGAATCCAGTCAGTGTGGCTTTGAACTCTAAGCCATAGTGGCTCGCCACTTTAACTAAGACAGAACTAGAAACAATGCTGCAGGCAAGAGTGCCTGATTTTGCATTACTTGCAAGTTCATCGGCCAAGATAAGTCCAACTTGATCCCCTGTTAGTCGTTGCCAACCGTTAGCAGTGGGTAGAGCTAATGCAACTCGGTCAGCATCAGGGTCATTAGCAATAATCAAATCTGCGTTGTGATCACAAGCTAACTTCATTGCTAGATCTAATGCACCTGGTTCTTCCGGATTAGGAAAAGCAACGGTAGGGAAGTCACCATCAGGCTGCAACTGCTCATCGACAGTAATCAACGCTTCTGAACCAGCTCTAGCAAATAGTGGTTCGATGCTGGCCCAACCAACTCCGTGCATAGGTGTGTAAACAACTTTTAGTGATTTCTTAATGACCTTGCCACCAGATGCAAGAGCACTGTCTATATAAGCCGCTCTAATCTCAGGACCAATAACTTTATAGTCAGATGATTTAGCTAAAGAGTTGAAGGTTTGTGTTTGAGCAACCTTCGCTATTTCTTGGGCTATCTGGCTATCAACCGGTGTGATGATTTGTGATCCGTTGAAATCTCCGCCTAGGTAAACCTTGTATCCGTTATCCCTAGGTGGGTTATGTGAGGCGGTGACCATAACACCGGCATTCATCTTTAGCGCTCGGGTTGCAAACGAGATTAGTGGGGTAGGGCACATCTCATCTAACAGAAGAACTTCAATACCCAAGCCGGTAAGAACTTCAGCTGAGTCTTTAGCAAACACATCGCTGTTGTGACGTCCATCAAAGCCAATAACCACACTTGCCTTGGGGCTTTGGTTTAGGAGATACTGCCCTAAACCAGCTGCTGTTTGGGTAACTAGCACTCTGTTCATGCGGTTAGGTCCAGCGCCAAGCTCCCCACGAAGACCTGCGGTTCCAAACTCTAAGCGAGTATGGAATCTACTCTCTAGGCCGGCTAGGTCATTTGTGTCAATTAGTTTTTGTAATTCGGATCTAGTTTCTGGATCTGGATCCTGATTCAACCAAGCTAATGCTTGAGAGGTTAGTTCTTCTAAAGACATCTTTAGAGCTTGGCATCTTTAGAGCTTGGCCACAATCGCAGCAAGCAATGCGCTGATACGAGGCTCAGCTTCTTTACCTGCTTCTAAAACTTCTTTATGGCTAAGTGGTGAATCACTAATACCAGCTGCAAGGTTAGTAGATAGTGAAAGCCCTAGAACTTCAAGACCTGACTGTCTAGCAGCAATGGCCTCAAGAGCTGTTGACATACCTACGATGTGTGCTCCCATAGCTTTGGCCATTTGAACTTCTGCTGGTGTTTCATAGTGTGGGCCACGGAACTGCATGTAGACACCTTCATCAAGCGATGAGTCCACTGTTCTAGCAATATCTCTCAGACGAACTGCATAGAGATCTGTAAGGTCAACGAAGTTAGCGCCTTCGATAGGGCTAGCTGAAGTGAAGTTAATGTGGTCACTAATTAGAACTGGTGTGCCAGGTTTCCAAGAGGTTTTGAT
>JAPLAJ010000159.1 GCA_026393335.1 Rhodoluna sp.
AGATCGTTGGCCACTGTTCAAACATCGTCCAGCTAAAGATGTTGGTTTTTGGTCGAAGCTTGCAATGTTTGTTATGAAGCGACCTATTCCAATCATTGTGGCCTCAGTACTAGCTCTGGGTTCACTTGCAGCCCTTGGTGCAAACGTGAAGCTTGGTTTGATTGATGACCGTATATTGCCACCAGATAACAGAGTGGTAATAGCTACCGATCAGATCCGTGAACGTTTTGAAGGTCGCGAAGGTTCACCAGTTGAAATCATGGTCAAGAATGCTACCGATGATCAAATTACAAGTTTTGCCCAAGCAGTTTCCGAAGAAGACCATATTTCTAGAGTTCAAACCCCTCTTGGAATATTCAGCGAAGGAACCTTGATTCCACAGACAGGTGCGATGTTTAGCTCTTATGAGAGTGGCACCTGGACGCGAATCGCTGTCGTTGCAGACATTGAACCGCGAAGCCCAGATGGTGAAGCCCTTACCCTTAGCCTCAGAGATCAGCCAAATACTTTCTCAGAGTATTTAGTTGGTGGCTCCGGAGCTTCATACACAGACTCACTTCTTGGAATTACAAATAATCTTCCATGGGCAGTTCTCTGGATTGTTGGAGCAACATTGCTGTTGCTTTTCCTATTCACAGGATCACTGCTGCTACCTATCAAAGCAGTATTACTAAACTTCTTGTCCTTGTTTGCAACTCTTGGATTCTTGGTATGGGTGTTCATGAATGGAAACTTGAAATGGTTGCTGGGAGATTTTGCAACCACAGGAACAATCGATTCATCTTCACTAGTGCTTGTTGCGGTAATTGCATTCGGACTATCTATGGACTACGAGTTGTTCTTACTTTCAAGAATCAAAGAACAACATGATGCAGGTTTAGACACTAAATCTTCAGTTGCTCTTGGTTTGCAGAGATCAGGACGCATCATCACAACAGCTGCTCTAGTTCTAGCATTTTCATTCGCAGCTTTTGCCTCCAGCGGTGTGAGCATCATGAAGATGCTTGGACTTGGAATCGCTTTTGCTGTGTTGCTAGATGCAACAGTTATTAGAGCTCTTCTAGTTCCAGCACTTATGACTTTGTTTGGTAAAGCCAACTGGTATGCACCTAAGTGGATGCTATGGATTCAGAAGAAGATTGGCTTAGAGCACTAGTCGTCGCTCTTCAGATCTTTCTTTAGGTGCTGAGCTAACTTACTGCTGAGTCTTAGATACTCAAGTAACTCAGCATCACTGAAGACGCTAAAGAGTTCAGACATTTTCTTCTCATGCTTAGGCATCATCTGCTTAGCCTGAGCCTCAGTCTTGGCTGTTACAGAGATTAGGTATACCCGCTTATCGTGAGGGCTTACCTGCCTTGTAACCAGACCATCTTTCTCTAGCGAATCAACCAGCCTGGTTATAGCCCTAGGGGTCACATCAAGTAGTTCAGCAGCTTCACCCATGGTCAGGGTCTTATGTCTAACCAGCACAGCAATCAACATCAATTGCGGGGCAGAACCCTTCCAATTCACATCGATGTTTCTCTCCAACCACCGAGAGAATAGGTGACCTAGGCGCAGTGTCACGGCAGCCCCCAAAGGGCCTCTTTTGTTTCTAGGGACTTTGTTTAAAGCCTCCGCTTCACCCTCTAAAACTCTTCTGAGTTTCTCGGGTGGAGTGATCCGTCCCTCTTTATCGCGCATAGGTTCTATTTTGCCTTACACGCTGCCAACCAACAGCACCCTAAGAGAACTTCAGGGTAACCTTTTGATTATGTTAATGTCAGACAGAGATATCAGAACCCAGATCGAATCAGGCCGCATCGGCTTAGACCCATTAGAGATGAGCTTGTTACAGCCATCCAGCATGGATGTGAGATTAGACAGATTCTTCCGTCTATTCGATAACCACAAATATGCATTCATCGACCCAGCAGTGGACCAACCGGATCTAACCAGACTGATTGAAGTCGACCCGAACGAAGCATTCATCTTGCACCCAGGAGAGTTCGTTCTAGGTTCAACCTATGAGTTCGTATCTCTACCTGATGACATTGCAGCAAGACTAGAAGGCAAGAGCTCACTAGGAAGACTTGGTCTTCTAACTCACTCAACAGCAGGATTCGTTGACCCAGGCTTCAAAGGTCACGTAACCCTAGAACTTTCAAACACAGCAACACTGCCAATCAAGTTATACCCAGGTATGAAGATCGGTCAGCTCTGTTTCTTCCAACTATCAAGTGCCAGTGAAACACCATATGGTTCAGCTAAATACAACAGCAGATACCAAGGTCAAAGAGGCCCAACAGCATCTCGTTCATTCCTCAACTTCTATAAAACAGATGTTGGTAATGAAACAAAAAAGAAGCCACCAAAAAGGTGGCTTCTTTCTTTTAAGTTCTGTTTAGTTAATAACCGCTGGTCTCGGGTGAACTCTAGTTAGAAGGAATAGTCCAACAGTGAGAATCAAGATCAATCCCCAGATACCGTACACAGTTGTGTTGCCTGTCGCACCTAGATAGATGGCGATGGCGATACTTGTCGACCATAAGGTTCCTGACAAGAAGGAAACTGCACGACCTGTGAATTGGTAGAGACCAAACACTTCACCTTCACGACCTGCTGGTGTGAAACGAGAGACAAATGTTCTACTTGATGCTTGAGCTGGTCCTACGAATAGACATAGGAGCAAACCAAACAACCAGTAAGCAGGCTGACCATAACCGGCAAAGATGAAAACACAGC
>JAPLAJ010000022.1 GCA_026393335.1 Rhodoluna sp.
GAGCCTTTCATATAGAAGACTTCGGGGCAGGGTCGAATAGACGACCTAAGGTCAGGCCAAGATAGGCCAAACCTTATGTTCTTCTACCATCCGGACTTTAACCGTCGGTTCTGGAGTTTCACCAGATCAACCGCCAAACCAAATACCTAGATATTCGTTGCCATTGAAGGCAGCTTGTCGGGTCGCGGACTATAACCGCCGGTTCAGATTTACACTGACCCCGAAGAACTATTGTTACCTGTAAAGCATGGCAGATTTAGACCCTAAATGCGACCAAATTCGCCATTGGCTAAAAGCTCAGAATGAAGGACTCTAAGGGACCCACAACACTGCTTCTCGAACTGATGGATTTACGGGGCAGGACTAGGAGAAACCCACTCGGGGTCAAAGAATGGAGCTGGATCAAAGTCGTCCCAGATATTGAAGGTGTCTTCTGTCTCGTTGTAGCAAATAACTTTGAGCTCACCTGCAACACAGTACTGGCCGTTTATAACAACAATGTTTGACACATCAGTCAATTCTTGTATACGAGGGAACTCCAATAATCTTTCAATGACCCTTTTTGGGACATCTGCTGGGAATGTCTGGGTCGGGTTCGGTCGAGGAGTTGCGCTCTGTGACGGCATTGGACTTGGCGAAATCGTTCGTGGAGCATCTGGCTCAATGTGTTTTTGAGTTGGTAGACCTGCTCTTGGTTTTTCAGAAACAGGTACACCTGCAGATGCAGCTGGGGCGGAATAAGAATCTCCTAATCCTGCCTCCGCAAAGCTGCTTTGTAAGGCTAAGTTCAAAACTCCAGCTATAGCCAAACTGCCTAAACTAAATGCCAAGACAACCTTCATACTTTTCCTGTTTTGTCTAAATTGCAACATTCGAGTTATCCAATCCATAGATCTGCATCAGGCCAGAATAGTCACCTGGTGCCAGGCCTGGCTTGTCAAGAGTGCAATAAATAGCATTGGTTGACATTATTTGACGGGTTGAGGAGTTTACATGTTCCAGCCCAAGTGCGTGCCCGAATTCGTGGGCAGCGATGTTGGCGAGCAGATATTCCATTCGTGGGCAGGCTGCCGCATCCTCCTGGTCATAATAGCTGTCGATCCAATACGTGTTGAATATAATGTCAGCTTCAGTGATGCGTGTAGCGTTGGAGTTGACATTTCTGCAGGTTGCTCCAAGAAGGCTAGTGGAGCCACGATTTTTCCAGGAAACCAAATTCTGCCCATCGAACGGCCCTGTACAACCTGTTGCGCCAACTCTGGATTGTTTACTTGTGCTAACGCCCAGGTATTTAGCTTTAAAGTTAGTGGAAAAAGTTGAACCATCACACCTGTTCACAGGAGTTTGCCAATAACCCAGACCGTCTAGAATCCTTGACAACGCCCTAGGTGAAGATTCACCTCTAGGGTCATAGTACCAATTGAAAGTTCCATGAAATCTTGTCCCACTCGAACTGTAGGTTGAAAAAAGGCAACCTATATCACCTAACCCCGCATCACCTCCGCCATCGGTGAACAATGTAGTGAGGTACTCGGGATTGTCAATCAAAGAAGAATGAGAATTTGAATTTTCGACGGCCTCGATTGACAAAATGTATTCAGAGCTGAGGCCAACTTTGTGGGAAATTTCGCTACCGTCCAAATTGATTTGGCTGTATGTAGTCTCAAATCCTGGATCAGGCAAAGCGATAATCACCCCGTCCTCGAATTCAATGTCAAATATGGCTCCAGGACAGACCTGAATTTCTGGTCTCTCAATGGTCGCAAGTTCTGTTAAATTGTTGACACAGCTCAAAGCTGTTGCAGCATTTGAAGCAGAGACTTGAAGTTGAGTAGGCAAAAGAGTTAAGCAAATGCCCAAGATAATTTTTAAAGATTTAATCTTCATTCTTCCCCTCTTAGCGCCATTTTTTGGCTTAGACTAATTTTACATTAAGCAGACAAAAAGACCCGTAAGGGAACAATTCTTTACAACGTTATCGTAATGTAATTAAACCAAATCTACTTTTCAGCAAACAAGTGCATTAGCTCGTAGAAAGACCATCAACCCATCGTTTTTCGGTCTTAGCGCTGCCAGTTCAAAAAAAGAGTCATCTCAGCGTCAACGGCTAAAGCGCTCTAGAAGGCTTGCCCTACCTTAGTAAAAGGGCATAGCCCTATACTGAAACCGCTCATGGATTAGCCCTTTACAGAACCTGCCAGCAGACCTCTTACGAAGTAGCGCTGAAGGGCAAAGAAGACAATAAGAGGCACAATCATTGATACGAAGGCACCTGCTGTTAGCAGTTCCCAACCGCTACCTCTAGAACCAACCATCTCAGCGATACGAACGGTCATTGGAGCTACCTGCTTCACACCACCACCGAAGGTTAGACCTACTAGCAGATCGTTCCATACCCAGAGGAACTGGAAGATAGAGAAAGATGCAATAGCTGGCACTGATAGCGGAAGAACAATCTTGCTAAACAGAGTAAACCAGTTAGCTCCATCAACACGTCCTGCTTCAATCAGTTCTCGAGGAATCTGTGAGAGGAAGTTGTGAAGCAAGAACACTGCTAGTGGTAAACCAAAGATAGTGTGAGCAATCCAGATTGGAATAAAGGTTCCGGTGATACCAAGATCAGGAATAAGTGTTACTCCACCGATTACTAGACCCTTTGAGAAGAGCTGAAGAAGTGGAATCAGGGTTAGTTGAAGGGGCACAACCTGAAGACCAAAAATGATGAAGAAGATTGTGTCTTTTCCTCTAAAGTCAAACCAGGCCAAAGCATAGGCTGCAAACAATGCCAAGGTAATTGGGAAGATTACTGCCGGCAGAGTTAGAGCAAAGCTGTTGAAGAAGAACTGGAACAGTGGAGGGTTAGTACTTGATCCTTGGAATAGCACTTGAGAGTAGTTATCCAGAGTGAAACTCGGGTTAGTAAAGAAAGTCCACCAACCTGATTGGTTGATGTCCTGCTCTGGTCGGATGGAAGACACCAAAAGACCAAAGGTAGGAATAGTCCAAAGAATAGCGATGATAACTGCAATTGCTGAAGCTACTGGAGATGCAAATATGTCTTTAGCTTTTTTGTTGATTGCCATTAGCGTTCAGTCCTCTCACGTCTTAGCTGTCTGATGTTGTAAGCGATGATTGGTAGAACACAAAGCAAACCACCGGTCATGGTTCTCACAATGTCGAATACCTTCAAGGTTCCAATGGCGGTTGTGGTTAACACAACAATTACTGTTGATCGAATCATTGGGATGGTTACTCGAAGGAAACGCTTCCAGTTTCCGGCACCATCAAGCATGGCTGCTTCTACTACTTCATCAGGAACATTCTTCATAGCTGCTGAAATAACAACCATGCAGAAACCGGTCTGAATCCAAATCATTACCAGGATTAGCAACAGGGTGTTCATCGGGGCTTCGAGTAGCCAGTTAGGAGGGTTAACTCCAATGGCTTTGGAGAGGGCACTGAATAGACCGATGTCTGGCTTGTCTAGGTTCGGTTGGAAGCTGTAAACAAACTTCCAGATAACACCTGCACCGACGAATGAGATCGCCATCGGTAAGAAGATTAGAGATTTCACAATGCCGGGACGTTTCATGCGGTCGGTCATATAAGCAATAGCAAGACCAAGCAGCGTGGAAAGAATAGGAACTACCAAAACCCAGATGGCTGTGTTTCGAAGAACAATCAGAATCTCAGGGATTGTGAAAGACCATACGTAGTTATCAAGCCCGACAAACTCTGTGCTGTCTGCGTTCATGAAAGACATGACGAGAGTTCTAAGTGTTGGATAAACAAGACCGACAAGAAGCAATAGAACTGCAGGAGCTAGGAAGACCGCGTACTTCAACCATTCCTGAACTCTTACATTGACCCTAGAGGCCAATAGGAAGACTAAATAAACAATTGCAGCGAAGGCCACTAGCGAAACAATGAGCAGAATTAGGTTTGGGAAAATCACTTCCCAGGGGGTCTTGCGTGCTGCAACGAACGCGGTGTTGATCATTTATTTCCTGACTTTGTTGAAATGGGGTGTGGCTTTCACTTTCGTGTCCACCACACCCCACTACAAGGGTATAACTAGCCTAATTTAGTTCTTAGGCCATGACTTCTCGATTGCATCAAGAACAGCCTTGTCAGACTTGTCTTCTGCAACCCATGCGGTCATTTCCTTCCAGAAAGTACCTGCACCAACAGCAGCTGGCATAACGTCAGAGCCGTCGAAGCGGAAGGTTGTTGCGTTCTTTAGGATCTGAACAGCAACCTTGTTTACTGGGTCAGCAACGTTTGCTTCGTCTAGACCCTTGTTAGCTGAGAACCAACCACCAAGCTTTGCCTTAGCGTTGTTCCACATAGGTGTGGTTAGGTAGTGCTGCAGAGCTGCAACTTCGCCACGGTCTGAGAAAGCTGCTACGAACTCTCCACCACCAAGTGCTGGCTTGTTGTCAGCTGATGTACCTGGGAAGTAGAACACTGAGATTCCGTTAGCTTCTTCTGTGTTAGAAGGGTCAACGATTACAGCTCCGTGGTCAGCAGCAAGGATTCCACCAATGAATGATGCCTGACGGTGCATTGCACATGTACCATCAACAATTCCTGCTCCACCATCTTGGAAAGTAGTAGTCGCGATTGACGCTACGTCACCAACATAGTCAGGGTTCTTTAGGATCTTGCCTGCTTCACCGATTGCTGTAGCTACAGCTGGGTCGTTGAAAGGAATACCGTGTGTAACCCACTTGTCATAGGTTTCTGCTGACGCGGTGCGAAGCATGATGTCTTCCATCCAGTCAGTTCCAACCCAACCAGTTGCTTCACCAGAACCGAAACCAGCACACCATGGCTGGATCTTTCCTTCAGCAGCAATCTTGTCAGATAGGTCTAGCAGTTCCTGCCAAGTTGTTGGGATTGTGTAGTTGTTGTCCTTGAATACCTTCGGGTTGTACCAAACGAATGACTTCACGTTTGCACCTAGTGGAGCAGCGAAGAAGGTTCCGTCTACAGTTCCGTAGTTCTTCCAGTCTGGTGAGTAGTTAGCGTCAACTGACTCGCTCAACTTTGCAGATGCAGGAACTAGGCTGTCAGCAAACTTAGCTAGTAGGCCTGGCTGTGGGAAGATCGCTAGATCAGGTGCAGTTCCACCTTCAACGCGAACAGCAATCTGAGCTTCGAACTCCTGAGTACCGTTCCAGTTGACAGTGATTCCTGTACAACGCTCGAAGTCAGCGAATGACTCGACGAATAGATCAGCTTCTGGAGCAATGATGGTTGTGTATACCTCAACCTCAGTACCTTCGAAGCCCTTGTAATCTGAATAGTTGTCACAGTTGGCGCTGTCATTGTTGCTTGCTGGCGCACATCCTGCTAGAAACAGCGTTGCAACCACTGCAGAAGCAGTAGCAGCTAGAACGCGCTTTGTCTTTAAGCTCATTAATTTCTCCTTGATAGTAATGGGCGAAGCGTAGATTACGCTTCAGCAACAATATAGTCCTAGAAAAGCCCTTTTTCGAGGGCAGATTCTTACACTGCGATAACGATTTACCAAATTCCCCAAGGAGTGCCATTTGGTTGCTGTTTAGCATCTTTGAAAGTTGCAGATCCCAGTAATCCAGACATATTTCACTAAAACTTGGGAACAACTAGACTTGCAGGGCTGTCACAAATTACTTTCGATAGAAAAAACTCAGTGAAGCTAGGAAACTAGGTTGAAGCACCATTTTGAGAGGGGAAAATGATGTTAATGAAGAGGGCAATAAGGCCCTGGCAAAAAGTGCTCATCTTTGCTGCTTTGGTTCTGTTAGTTGCTTTTGGGGCCGGCTATTCAGCCGGATTGAGGATTACCGCATGGACACCAGGCAATTTTCAAGTCTGTTCAGATACGGTGGATTTTGCCTCAGACTACACGCCACCTCCCAGAACTGCTGAGGAGCAGGCTGAATTCGAAAAGTATTGCCCAAATTCCTATTGGGGCGAATGGAACATCACAAAACCAAGCGGTGAAAGGGGTTGGGAGCTTGTCGGATATTTCAGCTTCTGGCGTCCGTATTGGGGAGTAACCTGGCCTGATAACAATTTGGGCGTTTACGGCCCAAAGCAAAAACCTACCAACTAGTGAGCCTTAATAAACCCAATACGGTCATAGACAGTGGCAAGGGTGTCCTCTGCTACTGCTCGAGCTTTTTCAGCACCTGAGGCTAGTAACTTATCTAGTTCAGTTGGATCACTCATTAGGTCGTTGGCTCTATCTCTAATTGGGCCTAGGGCAGCAATGACTACATCTGCGACTTCACCTTTTAGGACTCCATAGCCTGCGCCAGCAAAGCGTTGTTCTAGTGAAACTAGAGATTCACCACTGATAGAGGAGTGAATAGATAAGAGGTTCGAAACACCTGGCTTGTTTTCCCAATCAACCCGGATTGATGAATCTGTATCGGTGACGGCACTCTTGATCTTCTTCATGATGGTTGAATCATCATCCATAAGGTTCACAAGACCTTTAGGGTCAGCTGCTGATTTAGACATCTTTGCAGTTGGGTTCTGCAGGTCATAGATCTTCGCAGTTTCTTTGAGGATATGTGCCTCGGGAATTGTGAAGGTTTGACCAAATCTTGAGTTGAAGCGATCTGCTAGATCACGAGTGAGTTCAAGGTGCTGTCTCTGGTCTTCACCAACTGGAACTGCCTTTGGTTGGTAGAGAAGAATATCTGCTGCTTGCAGGATTGGGTAAGTGAATAGTCCAACAGAAGCTGAATCGCTTCCTGCCTTTTGCGACTTGTCTTTGAACTGAGTCATACGGCTAGCTTCACCGAAACCGGTGATGCAGTTGAGCACCCAAGCAAGTTCAGCGTGAGCTGGAACATGGCTTTGCACGAATAGTGCTGAGTCTTGAGGGTTAATACCTGCTGCAATATATTGAGCTGCAGTTCTTCTGGTGTTGGTTCTAAGTTCGTTAGGGTCTTGAGGGACAGTGATGGCGTGTAGGTCAACAATGACATAGAAAGCATTGAAGTCTCTTTGCATATTGACCCAGTTAACTAGGGCTCCAAGGTAGTTACCTAGGTGCAGAGATGATGCACTCGGCTGCATGCCGCTTAGAAGATTTGCTTTGCCACTCATGTTAGATAGCGTACTCAACAACAACAGGGGAATGGTCTGTGAAACGGGTATCGTAGCTAGCTGCTCTATGAACCTTGTAGTTAGAGGCAACTTTGGCTAGCTTCGGGGTTGCTATTTGATAGTCAATTCTCCAGCCGGTATCAGTATCAAAGGCTTGACCTCTATAACTCCACCAGGTGTATGGACCAGGAACATCTGGATGAGCTGCTCTGCCTAGATCGACCCAACCCTGCTTATGCATCCAGGTATCAAAGTAAGCACGTTCTTCAGGAAGGAAGCCTGC
>JAPLAJ010000046.1 GCA_026393335.1 Rhodoluna sp.
ACAAGACATAGTGCAGGCTTACCAGATTCATCTAGCAGCATTGGTAAGTCCTTGGCTATCTCATTGTTCAATTTGATACCTGTTCCTTTATTCCATCAGCAGTGTTTCGTCTATCGGGTTTAGATTCACCAGCTTCGATAGCAACCTTTAGGTTGTTTTCAACTGGAGCAAGTGGGCAGGTAGCAAAGTCTGTATAGGCACATGGGAAATTACCTGCGAAGTTGAAGTCAAGAAGGAATGTGCCGTCAGGCTGATGATTAGCGGTAACTGAACGCGCAGTTCCATAACTAGTCTTACCGGAGGTTGCATCTTTGAAGTAAACAGTGAGATCTTGACTTGACGCTTTTTCAAAAGCAATTAATCGATGAGTTTCACCATTGAGTTCAAAAACTAAAACACCAGGGGAAACATAACCTTGTGTCATTCCTTCAATAATTGAACCAACAACAACCTCCTTAGGAGCGTCATTCAGTTCAAGTTTTGCAACTACTGAAAACTCAGGATTGTAATCAAAAGTCTTCACACCACTAAAACTTTTCAACATTTCAGAATTCGGATCTCTTGGTCGAACCACAGCAGATCCACCTCTAACTGCTAGTTCAACTTTGATTCCATCTAGTTCAAAAGAGGTGTCACCTAATTTATCCAAATCCCAAACATGCTCACCTTTTGAGCTGTCGATAACGTGGATAGTGATCCCATCGGCATACCAGCTGCCAGATAAGCCTTTAATTTCTTGTGGTTCTTGAGTGAGCCAAACAAGATCGGTGATGGCAAGAAAGCCAGTTGGATCTGAGAAAACACGGTCACGGGATTCTTTCCAGCTCAACCAGTTATCAGGGGAATTTGTCATGTACAAAGACTAATCGTCAAAAGCAGGGGCAATAGATTCAATAGCAACTATTTTGCCCTTGCTCTTGCCTGTTGGTTTTGTCATGTGCAGAACATACATCGCGGCTGGATTCATAGCTACTACCTCCTCTAGCTCCTTGCGCTGAGATTTATCTCCATAGGGGCTTAGGGCTTTGACAATAGTAGGGAGGGCAGGTCGATGGCTGCAAATAACTACACCTTTACCCGAAGCAATTAGTTTGTCGATTAACTTGATGGTGCGCTTAGGGCCGTTTTTAGCACCTAATTCACTGAGCTGGGATCGCTCAAGGAGTTTCGACTTGTGTTTGTTTAGGTATGGAAGAACCGTGTCCATGCAGCGCTTCCAGCTGCTAGTGACGACCAACCTAGGGCTGTATGCCTTGAGTGTTGAGGCCAATGAGGCAGCCTGTATTAGTCCAGTTGGCAATAGTGGCCTTGTCGCCTCACCTTTTTTCCACTGGTCTCTTGGGGTGGCTTTTGCGTGTCTCAGGATGATGATTGGGCGGGTGTCTAAAGTGTTTGCCTTATTGAGCTCAACTAACACATCCAAAGGATCGTTGTCATGCTCGTAGGTAAGCATCTTTTTAGCATCTGTTACGTTGACCCATTGGAATGAGCTAACTTCTTCATCTGGAGCAAAGTGTTGCTTCTTTAGGGCCTTATCGGAAACTTTTGCTGACCAGTAGTGCACTACTTTTTTAGAACCGTTAGCAAGGGTGTATTTGCTTTCGAATAACTTAGGACCAAGAGAAACTTTTATTCCTGTTTCCTCTTTGATCTCACGAACCGCGGCTTCAGCTATACCCTCACCTTTATCGAGCTTGCCCTTAGGCCAACTCCAATCGTCATACCTGCCACGGTGAATCAGTAGAACCTTTAGGCCATCTTTTTCTTTGCGCCATAACAATGCGCCGGCTGCAACTACTGGCATTAGCTCAAACCAGGGCGTTGAGTGAGTGTGCGCAACATTATCTGATCCTGGTAGTCGAAGAATCCAGTGTCTGGCTCGACAGAACCATTACGTTTCCAACTACCGTCAGATTTTAAGTTCCATGAACTTGCCTGCGGGTGCATCGCCAGCTCAAAGAGGTTTTGCATTTCACTCAAGTGGGCTTCTTGGCGAAGGCGAACAAGAGTTTCAACTCTTCTATCTAAGTTTCTATGCATCATGTCTGCAGAACCAATGAACACAAGAGGTGTTCCACCGTTTATGAAACGGAAAATTCTTGAATGTTCAAGATATCTACCGAGAATCGAACGCACAGTTATGTTTTCACTAAGACCTACAACACCAGGCTTTAGTGAACACATACCTCTAACCAGAATCTCAACTTTCACACCAGCCATCGAAGCTCTATAGAGAGAGTCAATGATTTGCTCATCAACTAGAGAGTTCAATTTGATTTGAATGCCTGCAGGCTTACCCTCTTTAGCATTTCTTGCCTCAGCCTCAATAAGTGATGTAAGCCCTGTTCTAACTCCCACAGGGGAGACCATAACTTCGTTGAAAGAGAGATCTTCAGCATAGGCAGATAGTCGGTTGAACAATTTGGCAATGTCCTCACCAACTTCATCACGGCTAGTTAGTAGACCGTAGTCTTCATAGAATCGAGCAGTCTTCGGGTTGTAGTTGCCTGTGCCGATGTGGCAGTAACGCTTGAGTTTGCCTTCTTCATGTCGAATAACCAGAGCTAGCTTGCAGTGAGTCTTTAGGCCTACAATTCCATAAACAACGTGCACACCTGCTTGCTCAAGCTTTCTAGCCCAACCGATGTTGTTCTGTTCATCAAAGCGAGCCTTGATCTCAACCAGTGCAAGAACCTGCTTGCCAGCTTTAGCAGCACTAATTAGTGCATCAACAATCGGGGAGTCACCGCTGGTTCTATAAAGCGTTTGTTTGATAGCAAATACTTTAGGGTCAGCTGCTGCTTGTTCAATGAAAGCTTGAACACTTGTTGAGAAAGACTCATAAGGGTGATGCAGCAAGATATCTCTTTGACGAAGTGCACTAAAGATACTGATGCCCTCATCTGAGGCTGCTTGGAGATATCGGTTAGTGATTCGCTGATGCGCGACATAGTGCAAATCAGATCTCTTTAGAAAAGCAATGTCAGAAAGTCCAGTTAGATCCAGAGGACCTTCGAGTTTATAGACATCCTCTTCTTCAATATCTAGTTCTTCCATTAGTAGCTCTAGAACAACTGGATCAATACTGCTAGAAACCTCTAGACGAACTGCAGGCCCAAGTCGACGGCGAGCAAGCTCTGCTTCTAAGGCTTGAAGTAGGTTTTCTGCTTCATCTTCATCAACATCAAGATCTTCATTACGAGTGACTCTGAAGTTATGGAATTGCATAATCTGCATACCCTCAAACAAAGTCTGCAGGTGTTGTCCCATCACTTCTTCTATTGAGATGAACTTCACACCTGAGCTAGCTCCTGGCACTCTAATAAAACGCGGCAGTGTTGGCGGAACCTTCACTCTGGCAAAAAGACGAGAGTCATTTTCTGGATGCTTGATCATTACAGCAATGTTCAAAGACAAACCAGAAATGTAGGGGAATGGGTGAGCAGGGTCAACTGCAAGGGGAGTCAGCACAGGGAATATCTGCTTGCGGTAGTAATCCGTAAGTTGTTCTTGCTCTGCCTGTTCCAGTTTGTCCCAACTGGTGATGTTAATGCGAACCTGTTCAAGAGCAGGTTCTATTTCATTTATGAACAGAGCGCTATGTCTTTGCTGCAGTTTGTGGGCTAGTTCGCTAATTTGAGTAAGCACTTCTGCAGGTTCAAATCCAGAACTAGAGGTAACTGCTAAACCTGTTTCGATACGTCTTTTTAAGCCAGCTACTCGGACCATAAAGAACTCGTCGAGGTTTGAGGCGAAGATGCTTAGGAAGTTAACTCTTTCAAGAAGTGGCAATGACTTATCTTCGGCAAGTTCAAGCACACGTTCGTTGAAGGCAAGCCAAGAGAGCTCGCGATCAAGAAAACGATCGCGTGGCAAATCGTGCCCATCCGGTGGAAGGGTGATGGCCATGGTCTCTTCAGACATACTCGTAATCCTTGCAGTTGTTTCTTACTTTTGGGTTAACGATTAGTAACCGCCTGATATCTCCATAGATTCATCATTTGGAGCGTTAAAGCGGTAACCAACGTGCCGAACAGTGCCAATCAGAGCATCTAGGTCACCTAGTTTTGATCTGAGTCTTCGGATGTGAACATCAACTGTTCTTGTACCACCAAAATAGTCGTAACCCCAGACTTCGCTCAATAGTTGGTCTCTGGTGAATACCCGACCTGGATGCTGGGCTAAAAACTTTAGTAATTCAAACTCTTTGAAAGTAAGGTCCATTGGTTGACCATTTACTTTAGCTGAGTAGGCTGCTTCATCAATAACAACTCCAGCAACCTGAATCTTGCCCTCAGACTCTTTGAAGCTCGACTTAGATAGTGCCAATCTGATGCGAGCATCTATTTCAGCAGGTCCTGCTGAGTCAAGTAGGAAGTCATCTGCTCCCCACTCTCTAGAAATCGCTGCCAATCCACCTTCACTGATAACTAGGAATAGCGGACAGGCTAAGCCTGTGGTTCTTAGGAGGCTGGCAAGAGATTTAGCTACCACTAAATCTTTTCTTGCATCTAACAGGATCAGGTCAGCACCTGGTGCGTTGATTAGGGCAGCAGGCTCGGCAGGGATGTGTCGTACCTTGTGGCTGAGCAGGGCCAGCGAAGGAAGTAGTCCTTTGTCTGGATTCTCAGACAAAACGAGCAAATGAGCCACGAATATCTCCTGTTTAGTCCTTTAATCCTACCCTTATGTAGCAAGGCATAGGGCATGATGGATTTTATGAAGAACGCTTGGTTACCAATAGTCTCCCTCTGGGTGCTGGTTGCCATTGGTGCTGTGATTGTCATTCTGACCATGGATCAGGGTGAGGCAATTAGAGGCTTCGGTGTCCTAGCTGCAGGTGCTTTGGCTTTGGTCTCTCTAGTTCATTTGGTTACCTCACACACCGAGGGAATAGTGGAGCGTTTGATTTACGTTGCTGGCGGAACCTATGCAATTCTGGCTCTCGCTGGCATCTATATTTTGCTCAAGCCATAAACTTGACCTATGTCTATCGATATCTTCTTTTTAGGGTTACTTATCCTTGCTGGTTTAGCTATCGGCGCTATCAGCCTTTTGGTTTTATACAAGCTCTTCAAGGGTCAGCGCTAGTTGTTCGTTTTACCTGAAGGTTTACCCCTAGAACTAACTCCACTTGCCTTTCTTGTTGGCACCTGGGAGGGCATTGGCGTGGTTAGCAATAAATACGTTGCCAATGAGGATTCAGCTGAACAAAAGTTTCAGCAAAAAGTTACCTTCTCTGTTGGTGAAGGTAATTACCTTACCTATCACGCAACTTCCCGTCTTCTAGGTGATGAGACCGATGGCTCAAAAGATATTGAACTACCAGCTGAACTAGGTTTCTGGCGACTAGCTAAACCTGCTGAAGAGGCAGACTATGGACCATTGGTATTGCCTGGCCAAGGGTCAAGAAAGATTAGTTCTGCTGAAGATTTAGAATCCCTGCGCAATGAAAGAGGCGGCTTTGATATCGAAGCTTCAATCATTCACCCAGGTGGAGCGTATGAGTTTTATGCAGGCCAAGTTCTAAAGGGTCGAATAGATATGAGAACTGTAACTGGAAG
>JAPLAJ010000105.1 GCA_026393335.1 Rhodoluna sp.
CCGTGTTGGTTTTGATGGACCTGATGGCAAAGTATTTATTGAAACAACTCGTCCTGAACTTATCCCTGCCTGTGTTGCTCTTGTTGCGCACCCTGATGATGAGAGATACCAAGGCCTATTTGGTAAGACCGTAAAGACTCCGCTGTTTGGAGTTGAGGTTCCTGTTCTAGCTCATCGTCTAGCTCAGATTGACAAGGGTTCAGGTATCGCAATGATCTGTACCTTTGGTGACCTTACAGATGTGATCTGGTGGAGAGAACTAGATTTACCTAACCGAGCAATCATTGGTTGGGATGGACGTCTACTTGAAACTGCACCTGATGTAATCAATACTCCTGAATCATTAGCTATCTATTCAGAACTAGCAGGAAAGACTACCTTCTCAGCAAAGACAAGAATTGTTGAGCTGCTTCAAGAATCAGGAGATATGGTTGGCGACCCTAAGCCAATTACTCACCCTGTCAAGTTCTTTGAAAAAGGTGACCGTCCACTAGAAATCGTTTCAACTAGACAGTGGTACATCCGTAACGGTGGCCGTGATGCTGATCTTCGTACACGACTACTTGAACTCGGCAAGGAACTAAAGTTCCACCCTGACTTCATGGAGTTAGATACGAGAACTGGGTCAATGGTCTAACCGGTGACTGGTTGATTTCAAGACAAAGATTCTTTGGTGTGCCAATCCCTGTTTGGTATGCACTGGATGAAAACGCTCAGCCTGATTTCGACAGAGTTCTCGTTCCAGCTAAAGAGCTTCTCCCTATCGACCCTTCAACAGATGTTCCTGCAGGCTATACAGAAGCAAAGCGTGGAGTAGCTAATGGTTTCATCGGTGAAGTGGACATCATGGACACCTGGGCTACCTCTTCCCTAACACCTCAACTAGGTGGTGGCTGGTTAGATGACCCAGAAAAGTTTGCGAAGGTATTCCCATACTCTCTTCGACCTCAAGGTCAAGACATCATTAGAACCTGGTTGTTCTCAACTGTTCTTCGTTCACAGCAAGAGCACGGTGTACTTCCTTGGGCTGATGCTGGTATCTCTGGTTGGATTCTTGATCCAGATCGTAAGAAGATGTCTAAGTCAAAAGGCAACGTAGTTACCCCAAACGATCTTCTTGTTGAACACTCATCTGATGCTGTTCGTTACTGGGCTGCTTCTGCTCGTCTTGGAACAGATGCTGCATTTGATACCGGCATGATGAAGATCGGTCGAAGACTAGCAATCAAGGTTCTCAACGCAGCTAAGTTCGTGCTGAGCTTTGAAGCTCCTGCACAAGATGCCAAGGTAACCGAACCTATCGATCAGAGCTTGCTACTAAACCTTGCTGAAGTAGTTAGAGATGCAACAACTGCATTTGAAAACTACGATCACACCAAGGCCTTAGAACTAGCCGAGAAGTTCTTCTGGAACTTTACTGATGACTATCTAGAACTAGTTAAAGAACGTGCCTATGGTCAAGGTGGCTTCAATGCTGATGAACAAGCATCTGCTCTTGTCGCACTTCGTCAAGCACTTCTTACTCTTCTTCGTCTATTCGCACCTTTCCTACCTTTTGCAACAGATGAGGTTTGGTCTTGGTGGCAGGGCAAGCGCTCTATCCACAGAAGCTCATGGCCAACGCCTGAAGAACTTGAAGAGGGACTTGATTCAGCAAACCTAGATCTTCTACCTCTGGCCTCTCAGGCACTGTTTGGTACTCGTAAAGCTAAGAGCGACGCTAAGGCTTCTATGAAGGCGGATGTACTAAGTGCAAACCTGGTTGCCCCTAAGGAGATGATCGCTCGATTGGAGCTGCTATCCCCTGATCTAAAGGCTGCTGGACGTATTGCTGAACTGGTCATGGTTTCAGGTGAAGAACTAGCGCTTACTGATGTTGTACTAGCCCCTACTGAATAACTTTTCGGCAAACATCTAATTGCCCCGCCTTTTCGAAGGCTAGGCTTTTGCTCATGACATTTGAAACCGAAAACCCATTTGCCCTTCGCTCAACTCTTGAATATGAGATGCCTGACTTCTCGAGAATCAACGATGAGAGTTACCTACCTGCTTTCCATGCTGGCTGTGCTGAACAGCTTCATGAGGTGCACGAGATCATCAAACAAGATGAGGTGACCTTCGAAAACACCATCGTGGCTATGGAACGAAGTGGTCAGCTGTTGATGCGTGTTCTCACAGTTTTCTATAACAAGTCTTCAAGCGACACCACAGATCGCTTAGATGAAATCGAAGAAGAACTCGCTCCTAAGCTTTCAGCTCACATGGATGCCATTCGTTTGAACCAGGACCTCTTCGGTCGTATCAAGCACTTACACGAAAACAGAGACTCACTCGAACTAAACAACGAAGATGCTTGGCTACTAGAGCGCTACTACATGGACTTCACTCATGCTGGAGCTCACCTAACTGATGCTCAGCGTGAAGAACTAACCAACCTGAATGAAGAGCTATCAAAGTTAGAGACTTTGTTTGGTAAGAACCTTTTAGCCGACACCAATGATCTAGCGGTTGAGGTTGATGATGTAGCCGAACTTGATGGCCTATCAGAGAACGAGATTGCTGCTTGTGCAGCAGCTGCTAAGGCAAGAGGACTAGAAGGTAAGTGGCTTGTAACCATGGTGAACTTCACCGGTCACCCACTGCTATCTAGCTTGAAGAACCGCAGCCTACGTGAGCGCATTATGAAGAACTCTCTTCTTAAGGGAAACTGCGATGTCAAAGACAACCGCAAGGTGATCCTGGAAATCGTAAAGCTCAGAGCTAAGCGGGCAGAACTCTTTGGTGTGAAAACCCATGCTGAGCATGTTCTCCAGGACCGTAATGCTCAGAACCCTGAGAACGTCCACAAGATGCTTAAGCAGATTGCTCCGGCTGCAGTTAGAAATGCTCGCCTAGAAGGCGCTGACCTTCAGAAAGCCATTAACGCAAGTGGAGAGAGTTTCACTCTTGAGTCATGGGACTGGGACTTCTACACAGAAGCAGTTCGTATGGAGAAGTACAACCTAGACACAACCGCTATGCGTCCATACTTTGAACTTGAAAGAGTTCTAACCGATGGCGTGTTCTTCGCAGCTAACAAGCTATTTGGAATCTCCTTCAAGGAACGCAAAGACATTGTTACCTATCACCCAGATGCCCGTGCATTTGAAGTGTTCAACGAGGATGGCTCAAAGCTTGCTCTATTCATCGGAGACTTCTATACCCGTGATTCAAAGCGTGGTGGAGCATGGATGAACAACCTAGTTGACCAGAACCACCTTCTAGGTCAGCTACCAGTAGTTGTGAACAACCTAAACGTTCCTAAACCACCAGCAGGTCAACCAACACTTCTGACCTACGATGAGATCACAACTCTGTTCCATGAGTTCGGTCACACTCTGCACGGAATCCTTTCTGATGTGAAGTACCCAAGATTCTCAGGTACCAGCGTTGAAAGAGACTTCGTTGAGTTCCCATCTCAGGTAAATGAAATGTGGCTCACCTGGCCTGAGGTGCTAGACAACTATGCAAGACACTATGAAACTGGTGAGAAGATCCCTCAGGAATGGGTAGATAACCTAAAGGCAGCTTCTGCTTTCAACGAAGGCCACGCAACCACTTCTTACCTTGCAGCAGCAATTCTTGACCTTGCCTGGCACTCACTAGATGCTGATGCAACTGTTGCAGATGTTGAAGAGTTTGAAGCCAAAGCGATTGAAAGCTATGGCTTGGATTATTCACCTGTGCCAACTAGATACCGTTCAACCTACTTCTCACACATCTTCGCTGGTGGTTACTCAGCTGGATACTACGGATACATTTGGTCAGAAGTTCTAGATGCTGACACAGTTGACTGGTTCAAGGAAAACGGTGGACTCACCAGAGCTAACGGAGATCACTTCAGAAACACTTTGCTCTCTCGTGGTGGCTCAATCAACTCCATGCAGATGTTTAGAAACTTCAGAGGTCGCGATGCAACTATCGAGCCACTACTAAAGCGCAGAGGTTTGCTCTAAGCCTTAGTAGGCCTCTTTAGTTTGAGTAGTTGAATAACTGCTAGTCCTGCCAGAATTGCCCAGAACGCTGCTCCTACCGAGAAGAAGGCAACTCCACTGGATGCAATCAGAAAAGTGATTACAGCAGGTAAACGCTCACTGGCTGTTTCAACCATCACGTTGAAAGCATTAACTATTGTTGGAAGCAGTGCTAACCCGCTTGCAGCCAGCAGTAAATCTCTTGGTGTTTGGTAAACAAATGCCACAGCAATACCTGTGAATATTGCAAATATCCAATAGACCACTCCACCACTGACTGAAGCTAGCCAGCGCTTTGATGGATCTTTGTGAGCTTGCTCATTGGCATTCAGTGCAGCGGTTATGGCTGCCAGGTTCATAACAAAACCACCCAAGAAGGATGCAACAACTGTTCCAAGTCCAGTTGTTGTCAGAGATGCTCTAAATGGCACCTTGTATCCATAAGAATTCATAATTGCAATGCCAGGAATATTCTGCGAAGCCATTGCAACTAGATACAGAGGTAGTGCAATTGTGAAGATGGAGGCCAAGTTGAAACTAGGTTGAACTAACTCAACAGTTATTAACCAATCTGCTGCCGATACTGACAATCCTTGATTTAGTCCAATCAAAGTAAAGGCCAAAACAATGGCAACAGGCGATGACCATACTGGCGCTAACCAATAAAGAATCAACCAAACTGCAATGACAGGTAAAACCAACATTGGATAATCCGCGCTAGCTGCAAAAGGTGCCACACAAAAACTAAAGATTACGCCAGCCAACATTGCGCTGGCTATTGACTTTGGAATTGCAGAAACTATTTCACCTAACTTGGGCCAAAGACCAGTTAGAGCTAACAACAGACCACAAACTAAGATGCCACCCATGGCATTGTTGAAGCCAATGCCTGTTACCGAGGAACCAGCAAGTAAAGCTGCACCTGGTGTTGACCAAACAACTGAAAGTGGCATCTTGAATCGCCAGCTTAGAAGAATTGATAGTGAACCATAAAACACGAGCATGATGGCGACCATGGAAACCGTTTGTGCTTTGGTTGCGCCAATAGCGACAAAGGCGCTTAGAAAGATTGCTGTGGTGGCCGCGGTACCGGTGATGCTTGCAACTGTGCCAGCAATAATTGGAGCTTTGAGATCAGCGGCTTTTGATGCCAATTATTAGGCCGACTTTTCTTGTCTTGCAGCCTTTATCGGAGTAACAACAGCTTGCTCGGTTCCTGCAACAACACCCTTGGTGATTCGCACTAGACCTTGAGCTGTAGAACCTGGAATCTCAAACATTATTTGACCAAGAGTCTCTTCAAGAATTGAGCGAAGGCCTCTGGCTCCAGTCTCACGCTTGATGGCTTCTTCTGCGATTGCCTCAAGCGCGTCTTCGTCAAATTCAAGCTCAAAGCCATCAATCTCAAACATTCTCTGATACTGCTTGACCAAAGCATTTTTAGGTTCAGACAAAATCTGAATCAATGCTGGTTTATCAAGCGGTGTGACGGCAGCTAGAACCGGAAGACGACCAATAAACTCTGGAATCAAACCAAACTTGCGAAGATCTTCTGGTTGGACCTGAGTAAAGATATCTGTTTCTTCATCTTTGTTTCTGATATCAGCGCCAAAGCCAATACCCTTTTTGCCCACACGTGCCTGCACGATAGCTTCAAGGCCAGCAAAGGCGCCGGCAACAATAAAGAGGATGTTGGTTGTATCAAGAGAAATGAACTCCTGCTGAGGATGCTTGCGTCCACCCTGAGGAGGAATAGAGGCAATAGTTCCTTCAAGGATCTTGAGCAAAGCTTGTTGGACACCTTCACCCGAAACATCTCTAGTGATTGAAGGGTTCTCCGCTTTGCGGGAAATCTTATCGATTTCATCTATGTAGATAATGCCGTGTTCTGCACGCTTCACATCGCCATCAGCTGCTTGAAGAAGCTTTAGCAAGATGTTTTCAACATCTTCACCCACGTAACCTGCTTCAGTAAGTGATGTTGCATCGGCCACAGCAAATGGAACGTTTAGACGCTTAGCTAAGGTCTGTGCAAGATAGGTCTTACCGCAACCGGTTGGACCAATCATAAGAATGTTTGACTTAGCAATCTCGATTGAATCGTGGGCCTTACCTGAGTTGGTAAGAGTGCCGGCAGCACGAATTCTCTTGTAGTGGTTGTAAACAGCTACAGAAAGAGCCTTTTTGCTTGTGTCTGACCAATCACATATTCATCTAGGAATCCATAGATTTCCTTTGGACGAGGTAATTCAAAGTCATCAACTTGTTTAGGGGCTTTGCCCATTTCCTCTTCGATGATCTCATTACATAGATCAATACACTCATTACAGATGTATACGCCAGGGCCAGCAATAAGCTTTAGCACTTGCTTCTGAGTTTTAGAACAGAAGTTGCACTTAAGCATGTCCCCTGATTCACTAAGTCGAGTCATGGATAAAGCCTACATAGCCAGAATGACATAACTGGTTAGGCAAGCGGGTAGCAAAAAAGGGCCAACCAAAGCAGCTAATGCTTCGACTGGCCCTTTTCTAGAGCTATTTACTACTTGACCCAGTAGACCTTTGAGTCGGTGCCCATAGGTGCACCATAAACCTTGGCTCTAACTACTTGAAGACCCAAAGTCCCCTTAGGTGCAGTCACCTTGATGGTTACCTCGCCCTTGGCATTTGAAACTTCAGACCATTCTTCAAGGTCGTTTCCCTCACCGAATGACTCAAATGTCACTGTGGTTCCAGCTGCAACTGAATTATCTAGTTTGGTTAACTTGAAAGTAAGAGTCTTGGTGGTTCCAGCCTTAACCTTCTGAGTCTTGACAGTGGCACTTACCTTAGGGTTCACAAACGCTAGGAAGATTAGATCCTTGTCTTCGCCACGTTCCTGAGCTTCAGTTGGGTGGGCATAAAGGCTAGGAGCAATTGTGGTTTGAAGACACATTGTGTCATCGCCACAAGGGATTCCCTTTGAGTACTTGTTTAGCTTGTTCAGAGCGGAAGGGAACATTTCACCTGTGATGTTGTAGTTCTTCAGGTTGAATCTAGCCTTACCGAAAGCATCAGTTGTAGCTTTAAGAGCGGTTTCACCAGCACCCATCTGAGGCTGATCGCCACACCAGTCGCGAACAATTGAACTTGTGTTAGGACGGTTGCTGCCTGGGTAGTCAGTGAGGTTGGTAGTTGAGAATGTTGTCTTTGAACATGAGTACTTCTTGTTCACAATTAGATAAACAGTCCTGCTAGTCAAAGGAGCGCCAGCAGCGTTTGAGTACTTGAATTCCAAAGTAATTTCACTTCTAACATCCGCATACATAACACGAGCGTTTAGCCCCTTACCGTAGTACTGGTCCCAGTTGCCCTTGGCATCTGGAGTTAGGTTCACGCTGTTTGTGGCTCCTGGAAGTGGTGAAGTCATTCGCATAACGTTCGTTCCAGCTACAGGTGCTGTGTAAGCAGCGTATGCAGGCTGAATCGAGATTGCGCCTAGCAAAGCTACAGCAGTGGCTGCCCCAACAAGAGTTCTTCTCGTATTAGTTTTCATTTGTTGCCTTCCTTTGTTTATTGTTTTGCTCGCACAAGCTTTGTTTATCGTGGGTTTACTTTTCCTACACCGTCAACTGAGTAATAACGCACCCAGTCAACATTTAGTGAAGTTGAATTAAGCTCAGGGTCGATTGAACCACCGAAGTGTCCACCCATAGCCAAGTTAAAAATTATGTAGAAGCTTGGATCTGCACCTTGAGCATTCTTACCAAAAGGCCAATACGCAAGTCCTGTTTCAGACTTCTGGACTGAGTAAACTGGAGCATCATCGATGTAGAAAGATATTTCATCAGGTTTCCACATCATGCCGTAACGGTGGTAATCCTCAGTAAGGTCAACACCGACGTTTTTAGTAGAACCCATGTAACTGTGACTTCCACCACTGTTTCTATAGTGGACAGTTCCATAGGTTATCTGAGGTGAATGACCTTTGAATTCCATAATGTCTAGCTCGCCACAGGCAGGCCATGGCACAGTTGCGATGTTGTTGCCTAGCATCCAGAATGCAGGCCATGCGCCTGTGCCAGGTGAGAGTTTGATTCTTGACTCTAGGTAGCCGTAGGTAAAGCCAACCTTGTTATAGGTAGTTATCTTTCCGCTCAACCACTCACATCTTCCGAAATAGCAGTTGTAGTTAGTGCTGCCGGTCTGTCTTGTAGCTGAAATGTTTAGATTGCCCTGAACAGATCCATCATGGGAATTCTTTGAAGCCAAGTAATACTGTCTCTCACTGTTCCCCCAACCACAGTTGTTGTATGGAGCACCACAACCATCAGTTGTATCAGCAGTCCACTTTGATGAATCAGGTTGGGTTCCAGCAGCACCGCTGAATTCATCCGCCCATAGTAGCGTTCTTGTAATTGGATCTATCGGGTTAGCGATGGTCAGCAATCTATCTATAGGAGTGGCTGCTAGGTATCCTCCACCAGCAGGTGAGCTTGCTCTGATAACACAATCACCCAGAGCTAATGGATGAACTTTGTTGTCAATGATTGAACATTGCACTGGAGTAAGAGATGTGAAGACAATAGTGGAGTTAGCTGCAGAGCCATAAAGAACCTGGTCTTCGTCGCTTAGATACATGTCAGCAGGTTGACCAAAAGATAATGAGTTTGGTTTAGTTGATGCCTTAGGAGTTGCAGTTACTGAAGTACCTACCGAAATGTACTTTCCACTTAGCGCTGCAATTACAAACTTATAAGTTGCGTTGTTAGTTAGACCAGTAAAAGTGTGAGTAGATAAAGTTGCAGAAACCTTCTTGACTGATTTCCAGCTACCTTTAGTTGCTGTGATCTGATAACCGCTTACCTTGAACTTGGCTGAGCTAGAGCTCTTTACCCATTTGATTGTTACTTTTTTGTCGGCCCCAATAGCGCTAACGCTCTTGACCTTAGAAATAGAGGCGTTGACAGTGGCGGCATTAGTTGCTGAGGTGATTCCTAAGAATCCAACACACAGCGCTGCAACTGTTACTAAACGCAAGATATTGCGCAAACGAACCTCCGAATAAAGATTTATCGTTTCGCACAAAACTTGTTTCAAGGCTACCAGACCCGCTTTTATAAGCGGGTAGCACTAGTAACTTTCAGTAACCTCCCAGAATGAAGGATCTAGGACTTTCTAGAGGTAAGTACCTGATCGATTAAGCCATACTCGAGTGCCTGAGCAGCTGTAAGAATCTTGTCGCGCTCAATGTCCTTGCTAACTTCTTCCACAGTCTTCTTTGAGTGCTTAGCGATGGTCTCTTCAAGCCAGACACGCATTCTCATGATCTCAGCTGCCTGAATCTCGATATCTGATGCCTGTCCACGTCCAGCGCCACCAGATGCTGGCTGGTGAATCAAAATGGTTGAGTTAGGAAGAGCCAAACGCTTACCAGGAGCACCACCGGCTAGCAGCACAGCCGCAGCAGAGGCTGCCTGACCCAAACAAACAGTTTGAATCTGAGGCTTGATGTATTGCATGGTGTCATAGATAGCAGTTAGAGCTGTGAAAGATCCACCAGGTGAGTTGATATACATTGTGATATCTCTATCTGGATCTTGGCTTTCAAGAACTAGCAGCTGAGCCATGATGTCATCAGCGCTAACATCATCAACCTGAGCACCTAGGAAGATGATTCGATCTTCAAATAGCTTTGTGTATGGGTCTAGGTAACGAGAACCGTAAGGAGTTCTTTCTTCAAAGGAAGGAAGAATGTAACGAGCTTCTGGCATGTTGTCTCTATTCATTGATCTCTTCCTTACTTCTTGCCAACGCCGGTTGAAACTGACGCAAATTCTTGAATGTGATCAACAAAGCCATACTCCAAAGCTTCTTGAGCTGTGAACCAACGGTCACGGTCACCATCTGCCATTACCTGGTCAACAGTTTTACCTGTCTGCTTTGCGGTGATAGCGGCAAGCTTTTTCTTCATGTCGTTGATTAGGAATGCTTGAGTCTGAATGTCTGCTGCTGTTCCACCAAAACCACCGCTTGGTTGGTGAAGTAGAACACGAGTGTTCGGAGTAATAAATCTCTTGCCCTTAGCACCTGAAGTTAGAAGGAACTGACCCATTGATGCACACATACCGATACCGACTGTTACAACATCGTTTGGTACGTACTGCATGGTGTCATAGATTGCCATACCAGCTGTGATAGATCCACCTGGAGAGTTGATGTATAGGAAGATGTCCTTGGTTGAATCTTCAGCTGCAAGCAGAAGCATCTTGGCGCAGATCTCATTTGCATTGTCATCGCGAACATCGTCGCCTAACCAAATGATTCGATCCTTAAGCAGTCTTTCAAAGACATTGCTCTGCGGTGTGTGTTCAGCCATTTAGTGCTCCTCTTATCTGTATCTTTTGCATAATCAAGATAACCGAGGAAAGACCAAAAACATTCTCATGTTCGCCACAGGCAATAATTCCCTAGGGATTAGTCGTGGTCGTGACCTTCATGGTTTTCAGGAGTAAAGCCGTCATCAGTCTTAGTGAACTCGGCTAAATCGACACTCTTACCTGAGCTGTCTGATACCTTGGCGGCCTCTAGAACAACAGATAGCGCCTTACGTCTAGCTACCTCTGCCACGAATGAAGGGATCTGGCCCTGCTCGTCAACGGTCTTCACAAACTCGTTTGGATCCATGCCGTAAGACTGGCTAGCCTGCATTAGATACTGCAAAAGCTCGTTCTCGTTGACTCTAACTTCTTCCTTTTCAGCAATTGCGTCAAGGAGCATCTGGACCTGGAAAGACTTGGTTGATTCAATGATCACTTCTGCACGGTGAGCATCATCTGCCTGACGACCTTCGCCTTCTAGGTGACGCTCAACATCTGCCTTGATTAGCTCATCAGAGACAGGAACATCAACAAGCTTTAGTAGTTCTTCAGTTAGAAGCTCTCTTGCCTGAAGGCCCTGAGTGTAAGACTTTGACTTCTTGATCTGGTCTTCAATAGAGTCCTTTAGTTCTTTGACTGTATCGAATTCGCTAGCCATCTGAGCCCAGGCATCATCAAGTGCTGGAAGTTCGCGTTCTTTAACCGCATTTAGTGTCACTGTGATTTCAGCTTCTTGGCCAGCCTTATCGCCACCTACCAGCTTGCTCTTGAAAGTAGTGGTCTCACCAGCAGTCAAGGTATCAAGTGCATCATCAATTCCATCTAGAAGTGAATCGCTACCGATTTCGTAAGAGATGTTCTGAGCCTGGTCAATCTGCTTGCCATCAACACTTGCTACTAGATCAATAGAAGTGAAGTCACCCTTTTTAGCCGGACGGTCAACTGTGGTTAGAGTTCCAAAGCGTGAACGCAGACGATCCATTTCAGCATCAACTTCCATTTCACCAACCTTGATTACATCAACGGTTACTTTCAATCCCTTGTATTCAGGAAGCTTGATTTCTGGACGAACCTCAACTTCAATTTCAACAACTAGATTGCCAGCGAAAGTCTTGTCATCTGGTGCCTGCTTCACATCAGCTGAAGGCTGACCTAGTGGGCGTAGCTTCTCAGATGAAATTGCCTCACGATAGATACTGTCAAGGCCATCGTTAATCGCGTGAGCCAAGATAGCTGGACGGCCAACTCTCTGATCAAGGATTGCAGCAGGGATCTTGCCCTTACGGAAACCAGGAATGTTTACTGTCTCAGCGATGTGCTCGTATGCGTGATCAAGGCTTGGCTTGAACTCTTCAGGAGTTACCTCAATGTTTAGTTTGACTCGAGTTGGGGTTAGACGTTCAACAGTGGTTTTCACAAGTGGCTCCATTAGACGTGGTCAAACTAAAAAGCCGACCTATTTTTATACAAAAGTGGTCGGGGTGACAGGACTCGAACCTGCGATATCCTGCTCCCAAAGCAGGCGCGCTAGCCACTACGCTACACCCCGGTGGTTTTTATCCTGAATTTCTCAAAACAAAACAACCTCCGTAATACTAACCCATAGAATGTATGAGAGCAGAATAAATCAACAAATGCGGGTGTAGCTCAATGGTAGAGCCTCAGTTTTCCAAACTGATGGCGCGGGTTCGATTCCCGTCACCCGCTCCAAAAGCCCTAAAACTGGCAGCCTGGACACCAATAAAGCTTCCTAGTTGCCATTAGTTCTATTGCCACCAATCCCCCACAGCGCAGGCATATCTGCCCCTCACGCTTATAGACATAGTTCCGATCAGCCTTCTTCGTTCTCTTTCTTAGCCGTTCTTCGCGGGTTGTCATAAAACCTGTGGACACGCCTACCTTCATGAGTTTGACTGAGTCCACCCAAAGTTCAGTTATCTGTTCGAGCGTTAGCGACTTACCTAACGCGTGTGGACTTATCTGTGCTCTGAAGAGAACCTCAGCTCGATAGACATTCCCGATACCACTTACTACCTCCTGGTTCATCAGAAGTATTCCAATTGGGCTTAAAGAGTTCTGAACTCTTTCAATGAATCGTTGTTTTTGTAAACCCCGAGGATCTGAATTAGTTGGGTCGGGACCTAATCTGTTTTCAATTGCTTTCACAGCTTTTTTATCGATGACCTCACAAATAGTTGGTCCACGAAGATCGGCTAAAAACTCTTGAGTATAAAAACGTGCACGAACCTGACCGTAAAGTTCTTTCTCTAAACCTTCAACAAATCGCCACTTGCCAT
The DNA here is from genome assembly GCA_026393335.1 of Rhodoluna sp. GTDB lineage: Bacteria > Actinomycetota > Actinomycetes > Actinomycetales > Microbacteriaceae > Rhodoluna. The sequence goes on from JAPLAJ010000105.1 coordinate 12,669, forward strand.
AAATACCTAGATGAACTCGACAGGTTAAACCGTTATCGAATTTTAGAAAGAGTTGCTTGCCTATTGCTTTAGCGCTAACGAACACTTGCCCATCAATGAGTTTTGCCTCAGATGAAAAACGACCCTGTGGCGAATCAACTCGAATAACTTGGCCTTTGAATCTCTTATTGAAATCGTTGGCTGTTCTTTGAACGGAGTGACCCTCAGGCATTTACGACTTCAAGTCCTTAAAGAATTTCAGAGGTTTGTTCGTATGTTGCGATCTTGCCAATTCTTCTGATGTGCCTCTCGTCCTGAGAGAAAGGCTCATTAATGAAAGCCTTTATTAGTTCAAGGACTTCAGCCTGAGAATGTTGTCTTGCCCCAACAGCGACCACATTGGCATCATTGTGCTGGCGAGCCAACTTGGCTGTATCTAGATTCCAAACTAGAGCTGCCCTAATCCCCTGGACCTTGTTGGCTGCAATCTGCTCACCGTTACCAGATCCACCCAAGACAATGCCCAGAGCTTCAATGCCAGCATCCTCATCTGCCCTGACTGCCAAGGCAGCGGTAATACAGAAACTTGGGTAGTCATCAAGCGGGTCATACTCTTGAGGCCCATGGTCAAAGACCTCTAGCCCTGAGGCCCTAAGTTCCTCAATAAGGAAGTGGCTTAGCTCTAAACCGGCGTGATCTGTGGCTATGTGTATACGCATCTTCTAAAAACCTTCTAGCAGTGTTGTTGGTCAATACTAGGCTAGTTGCTGTTGACAAAAACCCGACAAAGGAGTTGTAATGCCTGCTGAAAACCTGACCCGAATTGAAGCCGCCGAGCGTGCCGAACTTTTGGAAGTGTCTTCATACACCGTTGAACTAGACCTAATGAAAGGCGAGGAAGTCTTTGGTGTTACCACCACGGTCAAATTCACAAGCAACCTAATTGGTGCCTCCACCTTCATTGATGCCATCACCAAGAAGGTTCACCGAGTCACTCTAAACGGCAAAGACTTGGATGTATCGGTAGCTGACGGCGTTCGTATTCAACTGGATAACTTAGAAGCAGATAACGAACTTGTAGTTGTCAGCGACAACCCATACATGCACACCGGTGAAGGTCTGCACAGATTCGTTGACCCAGTTGACAATGAGGTTTACCTCTACACCCAGTTTGAAGTTCCTGACTCAAGAAGAATGTTTGCAGTATTTGAACAGCCTGATCTAAAGGCAACCTTCCAGTTCACTGTGACAGGACCTAGCAACTGGAAGATGATTTCTAACTCCCCTACCCCAACACCGGTTGAAAGAGGAGACGGAACATCCGTTTGGGTATTTGCGCCAACTTCAAGAATCTCCTCATACATCACAGCACTTATCGCAGGTCCATACTCAGAGTGGCGCGATGAGCTAGTTAGCAGCGACGGCAGAACAATTCCACTTGGTGTTTACGGTCGTTCTTCTCTAGCTCAATACATTGATGCTGATTATCTTTTTGAAAAGACTAAAGAAGGTTTTACTTTCTTCGAAGAGCAGTTCAACTACCCTTACCCGTTCGAAAAGTATGACCAACTGTTTGTTCCAGACTTCAACGCAGGTGCGATGGAAAATGCAGGAGCTGTAACCATCACTGAAAGCTATGTTTTCCGTGGAGCAGTCAACGGATACATTAAGGAACGCAGAGTCATTACTGTTCTGCACGAACTAGCGCACATGTGGTTTGGGGATCTTGTAACAATGCGTTGGTGGAATGACCTATGGCTAAACGAGTCTTTCGCTGAATACGCGTCATACCTTGCAACAGCAGAAGCTACCGAATACAAAGAAGCTTGGACCACCTTCACATCCCACGAGAAGTCTTGGGCTTACCGTGAAGACCAGATGCCTTCAACTCACCCAGTGGTAGCAAACATCAGAGACCTTGAAGATGTTCAGGTTAACTTCGATGCAATTACCTATGCCAAGGGTGGATCTGTACTTAGACAACTTGTTGCCTGGGTAGGTCAAGAGAACTTCATGAAGGGTCTTGCCTCTTACTTCAAGAAGCACGCCTTTGGAAACGCAGAACTAGTTGATCTACTAACCGAACTAGAACTAACTTCAGGTCGTGAACTTCGTGACTGGTCAAAGCTATGGCTTGAAACTTCTGGAGTGAACACTCTTCGTGCAGAACTGGATGAAGATGCTGATGGCAACATCACATCCTTCGCAATTGCCCAGTCTCACCACGTTGACTACCCAACTCTTAGACCTCACCGTCTAGGCATTGGTTACTACAACCTGGTTGATGGCAAGGTTATCCGTACCCACCGTGTGGAAATCGATATCGATGGAGCTAAGACTGAAGTTCCTGAACTAGTTGGAACCAAGCGTCCTGACTTGATCCTTCTAAACGATGGCGATCTGGCTTATGCCAAGCTACGCCTTGATGACAAGTCATGGCAGACAACTCTGCATCACCTAGCAGATTTCTCTGACTCACAGGCTAGAGCACTTCTTTGGGGTGCAGCTTGGGATTCAACTCGTGATGCAGAAGCAGATCCGAAGGACTTCATTCACCTAGTTCTAAAGAACATCGCAACCGAATCAAATGCAACTGCGATGATGACTCTTTTGAACCAGATGGTAACTGTTGCAACCATGTATCTAAAGCCAGAGAACCGAGCTGAGTACAAAACCAAGATTGGCGATGCATTCATCGAAATGGCTAGAAAAGCAGACGCTGGCTCTGAAGCTCAACTTCAGTTCCTGAAGTTCTTCCCACGTTTCGCTTCAACACAGGAACATGCAACAGCACTTCGTGGCTTACTACAAGGAACTGAAAAACTTCAAGGCAGAGAAATCGACACTGACTTGAAGTGGGATCTACTGACAGGGCTCGTTACCCTTGGTGCTGCTGATGAAGCAGAGATCGATGCCATGTTGGCAACCGATAACACCGCTAACGGTCAGAAAGCAGCAGCATTGGCTAAGGCTGCTATTCCAACAGTTGAATCAAAGGCTAAGACCTGGACAACAGCAGTGGACACTGACCAATGGTCAAACACCATCCTGCAGTATTCAACGATTGGCTTCACAAGAGGTGCAACTGCTGAACTACTTGCTCCTTACGTTGACAAGTACTTTGCCGATGTATTGAAGATGTGGAACACCAAGACTTTCAAGATGGCTGAATACGCCATTGTGAACTTGTATCCAATCTCTCTTGCTACCTCTGACCTAGCTGAAAAGACTAGAAAGTTCTTGGATACTCCTGAGGTAACTGCAATTCCAGCGCTAAGAAGATTGTTGGTTGAAAACCTTGACCCAATCGACAGAGCACTAAAAGTTCAAGCTCAAGACAGATAGTTCTAGGAGATAGTAATGCCAGCTTGGTTGATTAGCTTTTACGCTGACTGGGGACCTCTGCTACGCATTGCCCTAAGCATTGTTGCAGCTTTGGTTCTTCGAGCATTGCTTGCATTTGCTATCCGCCGAGTTGTGAAATCAATCACTAAGAGTGTTCGAAGGATTGATGATCTAGCAAAGCAAGAATCACCTTTAGCTCAGGCACGCTTGTTGCAAAGAACTGAAACCATTGCATCTGTTTTAGGAAACCTAGCAACCTGGGGTCTAACCTTCACGGTGATTAGCGTTATCTTGTCTGAGGCAGGAGTGTCCCCTGGGGCCATTGTCGCTGGTGCCGGAATCTTAGGTGCAGGTCTAGGTTTTGGTGCTCAGTCACTGGTTAGAGATCTAATCTCTGGTTTGTTCATCGTCTTTGAAGATCAATACGGTGTTGGAGACTCAGTTGACCTAGGTCAAGCAGAAGGTGTTGTTGAAAGTGTCGGCCTTCGAGTAACTCAGGTTAGAGATCTTGAAGGAACACTTTGGTTTGTTCGTAACGGTGAGATCATGCGTGTTGGAAACCAGTCACAAGGTTGGGCCAGAGCAGTTATTGATGTTGCCCTCGAATATCAAACGGATGTAGCTCACGCCCAAGAAGTACTAACCAAGGCAGCTAAGAGTATCGATGGCAAAGCATTGGGTGAAGCAGAGATTTGGGGAATCAACGCTCTATCAGGTGACCAGGTTGTTCTAAGGCTGGTTCAAAAGACCAAGCCTGAAGATAAAGATTCTGTAGCCAGAGCATTGCGTCATGCAGTAAAGGTTGAATTCGACAAGGCAAACATCAAGCTGGCTAGTGGCGCTAACGCTATCTATGTCAATGTCAAAAACTAATGTCTGAAGATAACTTCGAAGATCGAGAAAGAGTTGAGACAGTTCGACTTACTCACCAGTCGGGCATGAATGTTGAAGGTGACATTTACGAACTAGTTGGTGGCAAAGAATTCTTTGTGAAACTAACAACCAAGTTCTATGAAGGTGTTGCCTCCGATCCAATCCTGAAGCCTATGTATCCAGAAGAAGATCTAGGTCCTGCAGCAGTTCGTCTACAGATGTTCTTGGAGCAATACTGGGGTGGCCCTTCTACGTACCAAGAACAAAGAGGTCATCCTCGTCTTCGCATGCGTCACATGCCATACAAGATAAATCCAGAAGCTAGAGCTGCATGGCTTAAGCACATGAAGGCAGCTTTAGATGCTCAAGCACTACCTGAGCTATACCACGCACAAATTTGGGGCTATCTAGATCGAGCAGCAACAGCCATGCTCAACACGATGGAAGATTAGCTTCTAGGAGCTACATAATCTTTAGCAAATTTTGCTAATACGTGACCGTGTTCTGAACTGAGTCTTACCCAATCCCCTGAAACATACCAAGGCACTATTTCACCTTCGCTAAGAAAACCCAAACCAGCTGCAACAAAGGCAGAGCCCATAGGGAGTGGGAACTTGTAGTCAAATGCTCTACCCCATATTTCACTTCTTACTCTTGCTGCAATTGGACCACCAACAGATGAAGGAAGTGTCTCTGAAACTTCAGCTATTCCCTTTCGAGCAATCTCAGTAAGTTCACCCTCAGGAATCTCTCCACCTAATTCCCAACCTGTTCGAGTTGGTGTTTCTGTGCTCCAAGCAACTTCAACTAAATCTAGATCTAGCGATATTTGATTCTCAATTGCAGTGCTCTTGCCGGAAAGGTTGAGAAGGCGATCAGACAGACTCAATGATTCTTCTTGAACCTCTCCTTTAGCAACGCCTTGAACTATTTCGAGTAAGCCAACTATAGAAACCGTGACATCAAACTCTGTGGCTTGAGCTAACTGTAAAGTTCTAAGCCCTAAAACTATCGGTGCATCTTGTTGGTATTCGCCGCTATAGATAGGTGCGACATAAACTGTCAGCACATCACCATATGCTCTAAGCCTGACTGCACCTGCAGGGTCCATGCGCTTAGCTCTGTCTAGGTATTTACCTAGATCTTCTACATCGGCAGTGGTTGGTAAAACAAAACTATTCTTCATCTCCTTATAAACTTACCCTGCAGCCCCAATCAATGACGATGTGGAGAGATTTTGCCTGATTCAATGCCCATTCCGGCCGACCCGCTAGGTGAACTACTAGAGACATTAGCTCTGCAAAAAGCTGCAAGAACTCGGGAAGACATCTTTATCGGTCCATCCAATTTCATGCCAACAGGTCGAGTCTTTGGCGGGCAACAACTAGGCCAATCACTTATGGCCGCCTCTAAAACAGTTGAAGAAGATCGTTTGATTCACTCCATGCATGGCTACTTCCTTAGAAGTGGAAACATAGATTTACCTATCACCTATTCCGTTGACCGGCTAAGGGATGGCAAATCATTTAGCACCAGAAGAGTGCAGGCTTATCAAAATGGTGAACCACTGTTCTCATCCATCTATTCATTCCAAGTGCTAGAAGAAGGATTAGAGCATCAAGATTCACTTCCTGAAGGTATTCCAGAACCTGAATCTTTACCCCCGCTTCACGAATTAGTCAAAGACATGGATGAACCTTCAGCTCACTACTGGGCTAAGGGTCGGCCTTTCGATATGAGACACATAGAGAAATCAATCTATTTCTATGTTGAAGGTGAACATGTCGCTCATCAAGCACTTTGGTTCAAAACAATTGGGCCAATGCCTGATGATCAGAATATCCACAATGCTGCTTTGGCCTATGCATCTGATTACTCACTACTGGAACCGATATACAGAAGACACGGTTTAGTTTGGTCACATCCTGGACTCATGGCAGCAAGTCTTGATCACGCAATGTGGTTCCACCGACCTACCAGAGTCGATGAGTGGTTGCTCTATGTTCAAGACTCCCCTAATGCACGAGGTGCAAGAGGTTTATCTCTAGGAAAAATCTTTAATCGACGAGGTGAACTTGTAGCTACTGTTGCTCAAGAAGGTCTTGTTCGTATTCCTAAACAAGACCTACCAAATCATTAGTCTCTAGTTAGGCGTCTATAGGTTGAACGATGAGGCTTAGCTGCCTCTGGTCCTAGACGAGCAATCTTGTTCTCTTCATAACCTTGGAAGTTACCTTCGAACCAGTACCACTGGTCAGGGTTATCGTCGGTACCCTCATAAGCCAGAATGTGTGAGGCAACTCTGTCTAGGAACCATCTATCGTGCGTGATCACCACAGCACAACCAGGGAATTCTAGAAGAGCATTCTCTAGTGAACCCAGTGTTTCAACATCCAAGTCGTTTGTTGGCTCATCCAGTAGCAATAGGTTTCCACCCTGCTTCAAGGTAAGGGCTAGGTTCAAACGGTTACGCTCACCACCAGAGAGAACTCCCGCTGGCTTTTGCTGGTCTGGACCTTTGAAGCCGAAGGCTGCTACATATGCTCTCGATGGCACAGTTACATTACCCACCTGAAGGAAATCCAAACCATCAGAAACAACTTCAAACAAAGTCTTGTTTGGATCGATACCGCCACGTGACTGGTCAACGTAAGAAATACTTACGGTCTCACCAATCTTGAGTTCTCCACCATCTAAAGGCTCTAAGCCAACGATGGTCTTGAACAGCGTTGACTTACCAACACCGTTAGGGCCAATCACTCCAACGATTCCGTTGCGAGGAAGTGAGAAGCTAAGGCCACTGATAAGTGATCTACCTTCAAAACCTTTTTGTAGGTTATTAGCTTCAAGAACTATGGAACCTAGTCTTGGGCCAGGTGGAATCTGAATTTCTTCAAAGTCAAGTTTTCTAGTTCTATCAGCTTCAGCTGCCATCTCTTCATAACGAGCAAGACGTGCCTTTGATTTAGTCTGGCGGGCTTTAGCAGATGATCGAACCCAATCAAGTTCATCACCAAGACGCTTAGCAAGCTTCGCATCTTTCTTACCTTGTACTTCTAGACGTTCACGCTTTTTCTCTAGATAGGTTGAGTAGTTACCTTCGTAAGGGTAAGCACGGCCTCTATCTAGTTCTAGAATCCATTCAGCTACGTTATCTAGGAAGTATCTATCGTGAGTAACCGCTAATACAGCACCTGGATACTTAGCAAGGTGTTGTTCAAGCCAAAGTACTGATTCAGCATCTAGGTGGTTTGTTGGCTCATCTAAAAGAAGTAGGTCTGGCTTTTCTAGAAGCAATTTACAAAGAGCAACTCTTCTGCGCTCACCACCAGATAGATGGGTAACAGCAGTATCCCCTGGTGGACAACGCAGTGCATCCATAGCTTGATCTAGTTGGCTATCTAGATCCCAAGCATCGAGGTGATCAATCTCTTCTTGAAGTTGACCCATCTCAGCTAGCAAAGTGTCATAGTCGGCATCAGGGTTGGCAAGTTCTGCGCTGATTTCATTGAAACGATCAAGCTTTGCTTTGATGTGTGCAACAGCTTCTTCTACGTTTCCAAGAACTGTCTTCTCTTCGTTTAGTGGTGGCTCTTGCAGCAGAATGCCTACGCTGTGTCCTGGAGAGAGTCTGGCTTCACCATTAGAAGGTGTATCCATTCCAGCCATAATCTTTAGAACTGTTGATTTACCAGAACCGTTAGGGCCGACAACACCAATCTTGGCTCCTGGATAGAAAGCAATGGTTACATCGTCGAGAATGACCTTATCCCCGTGTGCCTTGCGGGCTTTGTGCATTTGGTAGATAAATTCAGCCATTTTTGGTCCCTTAAAGATAAATGCGACACTCACAAACAAGTTCGCTCGCAGATAAGTATATCCGACAGAGTTTAGGCGTCAGGTGCCTAACACATGCTTACTTGAGTGTGAGTGTCGCTACCAGCAGCAATTTAGGGCAGAGTGCTGCTGGATTCTTTGGCTTAGCTATTGGCTAGAGTCTTGGATTTACCTTTAGTCACAGGCTCTTCCTCATCGAGTTCATCTGGAGCTGGAGCGCTGTCCTGATCTGCTTCACGAAGGTTCACTGTTCGAGTGAAAGTGCTTGAACCCCACATCATGTCGTGGCCGATGGTTTCTGATTCGATCTCGACTGAAGTGCCAGTGCGCTCGCCGTTATCCCAATCTCTAACTCTGAGTCGGCCCATTACAACCACTCGATCTCCTTTTGAAACTGAGACTGCGACGTTGACTGCAAGCTGACGAAATGCTGTGATGGTGAACCAATTGGTTTCAGCATCAACCCATCGATTGAGTTGTTTATCGTATTTGCGCAGCGATGCTGCTAAACGAAATGAAGTGATGGGTAAACCATCTTGAGTGACTAGGTGTCTTGGTGTTGTGGCTACTAAACCGGTGACGCTGTATTTATCTGACATGTGTTGCCTTTCTGAAAAGTTTCATAACTGATTCAGAAAGATTGCCAAGAAAACTAAATTCTTGCTTTAGTTTTCCACAGCCAAAGATTTACTTCAGGTAATTAGTAAACGCAGATCTAGTTTTAGCCATCTTGCCACTAACAACACTTTGGCAATAAGCGTTACTAGGGTTCTTGGAGAAATAGTCCTGGTGATATTCTTCAGCTGGCCAGAAGATTTCTAGTGGTTGCAAAGTAGTTACGATTTCGCCTTCCCACATATCAGCAGCTCTCGCTAATGCTTGTTCAAAGATTTCCTTTTGTTCTTCGCCCTGATAGAACATCGCTGAACGATAGCTTGAACCGATGTCGTTGCCTTGACGGTTTAGCTGCCTAGGATCATGAACTGTGAAGTAAAGATCAAGAACTATCTCTGAACTGATGATCGATTCATCGAAGATCACCTTGGCGACCTCTGCATGGCCAGTCTTTTCGCTACACACTTCCTCATAGCTTGGGTTACTGGTGTGACCACCTGAATAACCACATTCAACATCGATGATTCCCTTGAATTGAGAGAAGGAAGAGTCAAGGCACCAGAAACAGCCACCGGCAAGTACAAATTCAGTCATGTAACTAGCCTAGGGTTATTAGGTGACCAGAGTGGCAAATAGAAACGCGGCAGTTGGTGTTACAGCCGTATCCTTCGCAGCGCTAATGTTTGGCTTTAATGCCTCAAGCGTCAAGGTCATCATCGATGCTGGAGTTAGCCCCGAGTTCCTAGTCCTGTTCAGAGCTACTTTCACAGCCGCAATCGCAGGCATAGTTCTATTACTAACTAATAAGAAGGCTTTTAGAGTAAGCCGCAAAGAGTTTCCAGTTCTTGTCTTCTACGGCATCTTTGGTGTTGCTCTAATGCAGTGGTCATATTCCAATGCAGTAAGTCTGCTTCCTATCAGTGTGGCCCTACTTATTGAATACACTGCCATCGTTATAGTTCCTTTGGTTTCTCTACTGCTGTTCAAAGAGAAGGTAAGGCCAAGGCTCTGGTTTGGTATTGCTGCAGTTTTAGTAGGCCTTGCAATTGTTAGCAATGTTTGGGAATCAGCTCTAAACCCAATTGGAGTGGCATGGGCATTCATGGCAGCAGCCTGTCTAAGTATTTACTTTCTGATCGGTGAGCACACCCAACGTAATCGTGATGCCATGTCAACACTGTTCTATTCCTTTGCCGTTGCCGCCATCTTTTGGGCAATAGTAAACCTGATAAGGCCAACTGGTATTGTGGACATAAACCTGATCTTCTCGCTTGAGGGAAAACTAAGCGATGTGATGATGCCGATGTGGGCAGGATTACTTTGGATAGGCATCATGGGTTCATTTATCCCAATGCTGCTGGACTACATCGCTTTGGGTAATCTCTCTGCCACGGCCGTAGGAGTTATCGCAACCGCAGAGACAGTCTTCGCCACAGTCTTTGCCTGGGCTTGGCTCAATGAATCAATGACCACTCTTGAGGTAATTGGGGGTTTAATAGTGGTGACGGGAATTGTTCTCGCCGAAACATCTCGAACTCAATCTATAAAGGTCTAAATGTCTAAGCGTGAAATCAGCAACAACTCTTTGGCAATGATTGCAACGGTTGCCCTGGTTGGCATCCTTGCCTCAGCAATTGGGTTTTTTAGCCCTGATTACTGCACTGTCCCCCAGCAAGATGACTGGACCTCCTGTGAAGCGATAGCCCAGCAGCGCAACATCGGCTCCATTGTTATCTTTGCTGCCTGTGTGATCGGTTTTGCTCTATCTATTACTAAGCGTCGCAAGCATCCACGCGATTAGGCTTTAGTCATGACTAGCAAAGCCGCTGCCAAGATGCATAGCTCAACTCCTGAGACTATTGCCCTGCGTGAAGATGTAATCAATTACGCAAGAGATCGCATGGCTTTAGATCCAGCTCCGCTAGATGGTCCACAGACCCTAAAGTTCTTACAAAAGCATGCCAGTGGCACAATCTCTGAAAAAGGTTTGGGTGGCAAGAAGGCTCTCAAAGTATTTGAAGAAGTTTTAGCCCCTGCTTGTATTTCAACAGATCACCCTGGTTACCTAAGTTTTATTCCTGTGGCACCAACAAAAGCTGCAACGCTTTTTGATTTAGTTGTTTCCGCAACCTCTGTTTATGGTGGGTCATGGCTAGAAGGATCAGGTGCTGTATTTGCTGAGAATGAAGTTCTGGCTTGGCTTGCTAAAGAAGTAGGTCTTCCTAAAACAGCTGGTGGTGTCTTTGTGCAAGGAGGTTCACTTGGTAACCTCTCCGCATTAGTTACGGCCCGACACACTGCCATCCAAGAGCGTAAGAAACAGGGACAGAAACTTCCTAAGCGGTGGTCAATAATTGCATCTAAAGAATCACACTCTTCGCTAAAAGCTGCAGCAAGAGTTATGGATATCGATGTGGTCATAGCTGATGTTGATACTGATGGCAGGCTTAGAGGCAAAGCAGTTCTTGAAGCAGCAAAGAAAATCAAAGATGGACTGTTTGCAGTTGTCGCTACCTCTGGTACGACTAACTTTGGAATCGTTGATCGTTTAGATGAGGTTGGGTCCGCAGCTAAAAAGTTGGGCGTCTGGTATCACATCGATGGTGCTTATGGACTAGCTGGAATATTAGATCCAGCAAGTGAGCACTTGTTCAAAGGAACAGAGAAAGCAGATTCATTCATCGTTGATCCACATAAGTGGCTCTTCACTCCCTTTGATTGCTGCGCACTGGTTTATAGAAAGCCAGCACTAGCTGCAGCCGCTCACACCCAGCACGGTGAATACCTAGACACTTTGACCGATGGTGGCGATTACAACCCGAGTGATTACGCGTACAACCTAACTAGAAGAGCTAGAGGCTTACCACTCTGGTTCTCACTGGCTACCTATGGAGTGAAGGCATATAGAGCAGCCATTGCTGAGAACATTAAGCTTGCTCACCAGATTGCTGATGTCATCAGAGACAGAGCTGATCTGAAACTTGTCAGAGAACCAGAGCTATCGATTGTGGTCTTTGAAAAGCAAGGTTGGAAACTAAAAGACTATGAGGCTTGGTCTGATCGTATTTTGAAGCAGGAACTTGGTTTTGTTGTTCCTAGCTCACACAATGGCAAACCAAATGCCCGATTTGCCATAGTCAATCCAAGAACTGATTTGCAACTACTTGTCCGACTTCTAGATTCAATGGATGAAGGTAAATGAAGCTAACAGTTGCCCCTGCTCTCCCACCGCTTAGCCGAGTCAAAGAGCAAACTAGAAAACCAATCAGAGTTGCTCTTATCCAAATGCATTGGGATAAAGATGGCCTCACTCATCTAGAGAATCTAAACAAAGGTATTGAACTAGCAGCTCAAGCAGGAGCTCAAATGGTTTTCTTGCCTGAACTAACTCTCAGCAGATATCCTGCGGACCAACTACCTACCGGTAAGCCAACATCTATCGCAGAGAACCTTGAAGGTAAAACATTCCAGTTTGCTCAAGCAGCTGCTGAAAAGCATGGTGTTTATGTTCATGCTTCCCTCTATGAAGACACTGAGTTAGCCGATGGTCGAGGAACAAATGTTGCCATCATGGTTAATCCCCAAGGTGAACTAATTGCCTACACACCTAAACTTCACATTCCAGTAACAGCTGGCTACTACGAAGATAAATACTTTGCACCTGGTCCTAATACTCCTGATGGTTACCCAGTTTATGAACTTGAGGTTGGTGAGGAAGCCACTCTTGCTGCCTTCGGTCTTCCTACCTGTTGGGATGAATGGTTCCCTGAGGTAGCCAGAGCATATTCACTTCAAGGAGCTGAAGTGTTGGTTTATCCAACTGCTATCGGATCAGAGCCTGACCATCCTGATTTTGATACCGCTCCACTATGGCAACAGGTCATTGTTGGTAACGGTATCGCTAATGGAACTTTCATGATTGTGCCTAACCGTTGGGGTAACGAAGGTGCATTGAACTTCTATGGCAGCTCTTTCATTTCTGACCCTTATGGTCGAGTTTTAGCAAGTGCTTCCAGAGACCAAGATGAAGTATTGGTTGCAGACCTAGACCTAGATCAAAGAAGAGATTGGTTAGACCTATTCCCTTTCCTCGCCACTAGAAGACCTGACACCTACCAAGCACTCCTAAAGCCGGTCGTGAACCACAGAACCGATTCAGGTGACGGTATTGATGGTGGTATCGCAGGTGTTGAACAAAACACAACAGAGGATCTGCAATGACCTGGAAGATGCCTGCCGAATGGGTCAAGCATGAGAGAACTTGGTTAGCCTGGCCTGCTGCTGATTATGCTCAAGAAGAAGATGCATATCTAGCTTGGGCCGAGGTAGCTAACACTACAGCCGAATATGAACCAGTAACAGTTCTTGTTAATGAAAGACATTTAGCAACTGCAAGGAAATACCTATCCAAAGACATCGAATTAGTTGTTTGCGAACTTGATGACTCTTGGATTAGAGACTCCGGTGCAACATTTGTAATCAACAGCGAATCTAATCAACTAGGTGCTATCGATTGGGTCTTCAATGGCTGGGGTGCTCAGAGTTGGTCACAGTATGAACTAGATGACAAAGTTGCCTCGTTTATGGCTAAGCATGTAAGTGCAGAGATCATCAAGAGCGAGATGGTCAATGAAGGTGGTGGCATCCACACCAATGGTGCAGGACTACTACTGGCTACTGAAACTGTTCAGCTAGGTATTGAAAGAAACCCTGATTGGTCAAGAGCAGAAGTTGAAGCAGAGCTGAACTCAAAACTTGGCACAGAACAAGTTATCTGGATTAGACGAGGGCTCACCAGAGACTATGAAACCTTTGGTACTAAAGGTCACATCGATATCGTTGCCTGCTTTGCAGATGAAAACACTCTCCTAGTTCACGATCAGCAAGATGCCTCCCATCCAGATAACTCAGTGACTCATGAAGTTATGGCTCGACTTGAAGAACAGACCAATGCTCGAATAATCAAAGTGCCTGCACCAAAGCTACTCAAGGACGACCTAGGCTTCGTCGACTATTCATACATAAATCACTACATCCTCAACGGAGCTGTGTTGCTTTGTGCCTTTGATGACCCTAATGATCAGGTAGCCAAAGGCATCCTTGAAGATGTCTACCCAGGCCGAGAAATCAGGCTTATTGATGCCCGCTCTATCTTCGATAGGGGCGGTGGAATCCACTGCATAACCCAGCAACAGCCTGCTATCTAGCGATTTCGGCGTGGGGTCAATTCCATCTTCAAATCTGGCGTAAATTAGCCATATGCCTCAAACCCCTTTACACGCTGAACATGCCCGTCTAGGTGCTAGCTTCACTGATTTTGGTGGTTGGGATATGCCGGTTAGATACTCAAGCGATCTGGCTGAACATGAGGCAGTTAGAACTAATGCAGGGCTATTCGACATTAGCCATATGGCAGAGATCTTTATCCAAGGTGTTGGTGCAGCAGCATTCCTTGACTTCTCACTTGTTGGTCAAGCATCTCTTATTGAAAATGGCAAAGCTAAATACTCTTTGATCTGTAATAACGATGGTGGCATCATCGATGACCTCATCGTCTACCGCCTAGCAGATGAATCATTCCTAGTTATCGCTAACGCTGGTAATAGAGATGCAGTAGTTAGTGCGCTTACAACTAGAGCAGCAACTGTTGGTTTCAATGGAGTTTCAGACAAGAGCGATGACTACGCACTTCTAGCTATTCAAGGGCCTAACGCCACAAAGATTCTGCAGGGAATTACAGATACTGACCTTTCAACACTTCCTTACTACTCAATCGGTGAAGGAACTGTAAGTGGAGTGAAGGCATACCTTTGCAGAACTGGATATACCGGTGAAGATGGTTTTGAAGTTCTTTTCAGCTCAAATGATGCAGTCAAGGTATTCAATGCACTGATTACTGAAGGTGCAGTTCCTTGTGGGCTAGCTTCTAGAGACACCTTGAGACTAGAGGCAGGAATGCCGTTATACGGCCATGAACTAAACCTTGATGTGAACCCATATGAGGCAGGCTTTGGCAGAGTTGTCAGACTAGAGAGAGATGACTTTGTTGGTAGAGCTGCTCTACTAGAACTCTCAAATAACACGCCATCAAGAAAGCTTGTTGGCCTTATAGGTGAAGGCAAGAGAGCAGCTAGAGCTGACTATCCACTATTTGCAGATAGTGAATCAACTGTGCAGATCGGAATCATCACCTCAGGAGCACTGTCTCCTACCCTGGGTTACCCAGTTGCTATGGGTTATCTAGCTACAGAACTTTCTGAAATCGGCAATACAGTGAGTGTTGATATCAGAGGAACCCGATTACCAATGACTATTGTCAAACTACCTTTCTACAAACGTTCAAAATAACCCAAAAGGAAAATCATGAGCAATCCAACTAACCGTCAATACACCGCAGAGCACGAATGGGTTCTAGTAGAAGGTGATGTAGCAACTATCGGTATCACCGCATACGCTGCTGAAAAGCTAGGAGACGTAGTCTTCGTAGATCTACCTAAGGTAGGAACTTCTACTACTTACATGAAGATTTGTGGCGAGATTGAATCAACCAAGTCTGTTGGTGAACTCTACGCTCCTCTTGATGGTGAAGTTGTTGAGATTAACGATGTTGTTGTCTCTGCTCCTGAAACAGTCAACACAGATCCTTTTGGAGCAGGTTGGCTAATCAAAGTGAAGTTCACAACACTTCCGGAGCTTATGTCTGCAGAGCAATACGACGCTTTGACAGGTGAAGGCTAAACATAAATGGTGCTAGCTCACGAAGACTTCCAATACCGACACATAGGCCCTAACGCCAAAGACCAGAAAGACATGCTGGCTACCCTAGGGTATTCAAAACTGGCAGAACTACTAGATGCAGCTCTACCTGAAGCTATTCGCTTTGATGGTGATTCACTTTTGCCTGAAGCAATCTCAGAAGCAGAAGCTATTTCAGAACTAAGAAAGATTGCCTCAAAGAACCGTGAAACAACATCTCTAATGGGTCAGGGTTACTACGGCACCAACACTCCATCAGTTATCAAGAGAAATGTTCTAGAGAACCCGTCTTGGTATACCGCTTATACGCCTTACCAACCTGAGATTTCTCAGGGAAGACTAGAAGCAATCATTAACTTCCAAACCATGGTCACTGACCTAACTGGAATGAAAACTGCTAACGGCTCCATGCTTGATGAAGGAACAGCAGCAGTTGAAGCAATGCTTATCGCTCGTCGTTCATCAACTAATGATTCCAACATCTTTTATGTATCAAGCGACATCTTCCCGCAGACTAAAGCTCTCCTTGATCACAGAGCAGAACCTGTGAACATTGAAGTTAGATACTTTGATTTAGCTGGAGTTTCTAAGAACCCAGAACTACTAACCGAAGAGTTCTTTGGTGTATTTGCTCAATACCCAGGTGCCTCTGGTCAGCTTTATGACCTAACTGCACTATTTGCTAAGGCTAAAGCGCACAACGCAATCGCTGTTGCCGCTGCTGATCTTCTAGCTCTAACTCTTTACACCCCACCAGGTGAGATGGGTGCTGATGTTGTTATTGGTTCAACCCAGCGCTTTGGCGTTCCTATGGGCTTTGGTGGTCCTCACGCAGGTTACCTAGCAGTTAGAGAAGATCTAGAAAGATCAATGCCAGGTCGTCTTGTAGGTGTATCAATTACTTCAGATGGCTCCCCTGCATATCGTTTGACTCTGCAAACTAGAGAGCAACACATTAGACGTGAGCGGGCTACCTCTAACATCTGTACAGCTCAAGTTCTTCTAGCTGTAATGGCAGGAATGTATGCCGTCTATCACGGTCCAGCAAGACTAAAAGCTATTGCAACAGATGTTCTGAACAAAGCACACACTCTAGCTAACTCTCTTAGTGCAGCAGGGTTAGAAATATCAAAGGGTAACTTCTTTGATACCTTCACTGT
>JAPLAJ010000079.1 GCA_026393335.1 Rhodoluna sp.
ATCTAACCAGTTCTGCCAGAAAGCAGCAGATCCAACATCTGGGTTAGATCTAGTTTCTTTAGCTATGTATGCGTTATTGATTACAGAGGCAACCTTGTTCTTGAAGCCTGGAATGTTCAGCTCGGCAACTTTGTTCTTGACTGCCACCTGTGCACGCACTAACTGCGCTTGGCATGGAGTGTATGCAACACATTTGCGCAGCATGATGCTTCGCTCTTGGTTACCAAAGTTTCTGAATGCTGGTCCTCTACCGAGCCAGTCAAGCTGGGCATCTTCCTGCATTGGGAAAGTGCCATCTTGGCCCCAAGGAATAATCTTTAGCTTGCCGGTGTCATCAAAGACAATGTAGTAATTGTTTTGAACAACATCTGTATAGCCATCCCAGTTGCTTGTGTATATATCTGTAGCCATGAGGTTTATCACTGAATTCATGTCGGCTATCTTGTTCACAGCTGTCCACCACTGCTCACCATTCAAAACAGATACAGCAATAGCAGCATTAAGGTCAGTCCTATTGCTGTCACCATAGTTGGTGTCGTAACAACCGCTTTGGTAATAAGTGAGGTCGGCAAGATAACAGTTCGAACTATAAACATGGACTGGGTTTAGCCAACGCTTGAGCATCTGAGCATCGATTGATTCAACATTCATATACAAACCAAAGTCTGCATTATTTAGTGTCACCCAAGAGTATGTCGTTCTTGGTGCAACCAATCCCATAGCTCTGTAGATGCGGTAAGCAGTATCTTCTCTGATGAATGAAGGATCTTGAACCATGCTGTTCAAAGTCATTCTGGTTAGTCCAAGAAACTTTTGTCCAGGCACAAACGCATCGAACTTCAGTTTCATTGGAGCTTTTCCATAGAGATTAGTTCTTGTGGCTTGGCCTTTTAGTCGAACGCCAATATTGTTTAGGGTTGTGACTTTGCCATCGGCTGTTGTGATGGCCACGTTAGCGGTCTGATAAACAGATGTATATGGATCGTTGTTGAGAGTGTCAACTGAAGCTTGGGGAAGAGTTAGATTCACATTGGATACAACAACTGGGTTGTAAAAGACAGCCGCTTGGTCAGTGCCTTCGTTGTATGAAGTAGTGCTTATTCCAGAGACTGGTTGAGCAGCTATCGCACTCTGAGTTGACGTTGCCCCCAAACAGAGCACGAGCAACGTTGAAAGCAATAGCCTTGTTCTGACCGATCCCATGGCAATTCCTTCAATGTTGGAAGCAGGGTTCTAGTCTATTTTGACTTGGTTAACTTTGCTACGGACCCACGTATAACTAAGCTCGCCGGCAATACGATTTCCTTGGGCTTAGTGTTTCCCTCTATTGCCTCAACAAGTTCAGTAACGGCGATGCTACCCAATTCTTCAACAGGTCTGGATATAACTGTGATGCCTGGCACCATTGCTGCAGCCCAAGGGCTATCGTCAAAACTCACAACTGAGATGTCTTTGCCTATTGTTAGCCCGCGTTCACCAACTACTTTTAGCACAGCAAGAAGCATGTCGTTGTTTGAAGTGAAGATGATAGTTGGGGCTTTAGGGGAGTCTAATAATTTCTCTACAGCAGACTCAGCAATTGCTTGCTTGTCTTCGCTATAAACCCAAACCGATTTAGCCTTTGCTGTTTTCACTCCAAGTTCAAATCCATCAACTCTTTCTTGAACAGATGTAATCGGAATTTCTGGCTGAGTCGAAGTGAAACCTCTAATGCCTGGAACTGCAATGAGGAAACCTAGATTTGTGTGACCGCTCTCACCTGCGTATAAAACTGCCTCTTTTGCAGCTACTTCATCTCCGGTAGTTACAGTAGTGAATCTCTGGATATCCAACATGCGGTCAATGATTACTACAGGCTTACCACCAAGTTTTTTGGGAGTCAGATGAGAGTGCTTGGTTGTTGAAGCTGGAACAAGGATGATGCCATCAACTTGATTAGAAAGCATAGTCTCTACTGCAACGCGCTCAACTGCAACATCTTCATCGCTATGTTGGATCAGAACGCGAAAACCAAGTTCCTTCGCTCTATCGATGATTGACTTTGTTGCTCGGTCAAAGAATGCATTTGTGAAATCTGAAATAACCACAAGGCCTATAGTTTTAGTTTTTCCAGCTCTCATAGCAACTGCTAGGGCGTTAGGTCGATAACCCAGACCTTCAGCAACTGATCGAACATGGTCAACGGTTTGTTTGCTAATGCGACCATATCCAGCTAGCGCTCTAGAGACGGTAGCCCGAGATACACCTGCCGCTGCTGCGACATCGTTGATAGTCGCATTCTTGTTCGTCGCCATTCAATCACCCTATCTAATTCAAAGGCTTTAGTTCCGTCACCAAAACGTTACCTGAATAAGTTGCCATTAAAATTCTTTTACTGTCATGATGATACTACGGAATGCGAGAACGGTCTCGCAATTCTCGCAAATAACAAGGAGAAATTATGAACAAGCGTATTTTGAAGGTTGGTTTTGCAGCTCTAACAGCTGCAGCACTGACCCTCGGCATCACAGGTTGTGCTCCTGAAAAGAAGCTAACAATCGCATTCGTAATGGGTGCAGAATCAGATCCATTCTTCCAGGCAATGAAGGTCGGAGCAGAAGCAGAAGCTTTGGCTCAGGGTGTTGACCTAATCTGGCAGGGCGACCCATCAGCTTACGACGTGGCAACTCAGGTTCCAATCGTAGACAACGTACTAGCTCAGTCACCTGACGGTCTAGTGCTAATCCCAACCGACCCAACTGGTCTTCAGGCTTCAGCTGACAAGGCAACTGCTGCAGGTGTAGCACTAGCTCTTGTTGACACAACAATCAACGACACCACAAACGCAGTTATCACCATCACTGGTGACAATGGCGATGGTGGCGCTAAGGCTGCTGACGCAATTGCTAACGCTATTGGTTACACCGATGGTGAGACTTACGAAGTTGTTGTAGGTCTAACTTCAGCAACTGCTACAACAAACGTTGGACGTCTAGAAGGCTTCAAGGCTCGCGTAGCATCTGACTACCCAGGTATCTTAATCAAGGATGTTGCTTACTCAGCTTCTAACCCACAGACAGCTAACAGCAACGTTAACAACTGGTTGACCAAGTACCCGAACCTAAAGGGAATCTTCGCAATCGATGGAACTAACGCTTCAGGTGCAGCTGCTGCACTTCAGGCTAAGGGTCTAGTTGGCAAGATTGCTCTAGTTGGTTACGACGCTTACCCTGCAAACGTGGAACTGATCAAGTCTGGTGTATTCACCGCGCTTATCGCTCAGGACCCAGCTGCAGAAGCAAGACTAGCAATCCAGGCACTTGTTGCATTCATTAAGAACGGAACAAACCCATCTGTAAAGGACGTAGTCATCCCTAACGTCACACTAGATGCAAACACATCTGATGATGACTTCGCTAAATACACTTACGTTGCAATCAACTAAGTAGTTTAAAAGAAGAACACTCCTCGATAAAGGACACACAATGAGCAACAGCAAGCAAGACACAGCAGGCAAACTCAGTTTGCTGACCCAGGTGAAAGCCTCGTTCAGTAATCAGAGTGCGCTTCTGGTAGTCACCCTAGTAGTACTAGGTGTTGTATTTCAGATCACCTCTCAAGGTATCTTTCTGACAACCAATACCTTAGGCACAGTTCTAAACGACTGGGGTTCATACATCTTGCTTGCTGTTGCTCAAACCTTTGTAGTAATCACAGGTGGCATCGATCTTTCGGTCGGTGCAACTGTGAGCTTGAGCTCTGTCGTTGCTGGCTGGGTGTTAGTTAGAGGCCTAGGCCTTGACTCAACAACCACCGGCAGCGATGCAACTCCTTATGTATTGCTAGCAGTATTTGTCTCGCTGATGGTGGGATTAACGGTTGGCGCGATAAACGCCTTCCTCATAAATGTCTTAAGGATTGTTCCATTCATTGCAACTCTTGCAACCATGGGAGCCATGGCAGGTCTTGCAATCATCATCTCTGGTGGTATGCCACTGCAGGGACCTAACAACTG
Source organism: Rhodoluna sp. (assembly GCA_026393335.1). Lineage (GTDB taxonomy): Bacteria > Actinomycetota > Actinomycetes > Actinomycetales > Microbacteriaceae > Rhodoluna. The sequence continues at coordinate 3,995 of JAPLAJ010000079.1, forward strand.
GGAGCTTGGCATCCCTTACAACGTCTTTGGTATTCAATTACCCATCTCAACTACTGTTCTTGCAGTGATCATCATCACAGTTATATGTGGTCTAGTTCTGCACAAGACCAAGTTCGGTCTTCACACTTTTGCTCTAGGTTCAAACTCATTTGCAACCCGTGCTGCTGGTATCTCACCAGCAAAACAAATCACCAAGGTATACATGCTCTCTGGTGGTCTCGCTGGTCTTGCTGGGGCGTACGCATACATCAGACTTGGTGCTGGTTCTCCATCTAACGGTTCAGGCATGGAGCTATATGCAATTGCTGCAGTAGTTATTGGTGGTGTATCACTTATGGGTGGCGTTGGCCGCATGGTCGGAATCGCTTTAGGAACTCTAGTTCTATTCACAGTTCAATCAGGATTACTAATGGTGAAGGTTGTTACAGTTAGCCCTTCACTAAAGCAGGTAATCGTTGCTCTACTTATTGTTGCCGCAGTAGCAGTACAAACTCTTCAGAAGTCGGGGAGGAAGTAGATCATGGCTCAAAAAGTTATTTACGAAATTAGAAATGCTTCAAAGAACTATGGAGCAGTTGTAGCTCTTGATGGAGCAAGTCTGAAGCTTCACGCAGGTGAAGTTATTGGACTAGTTGGTGACAACGGTGCTGGTAAATCAACCCTTGTGAAAGTTTTATCAGGAGCTCATTCACCTGATGGAGGAGAGATCTTCTTAGAAGGTGAAGAAAAGGTTTGGTCTAACCCTAAGCAAGCACTAGAGGCGGGCATTGAGACTTTGTACCAGGACTCAGGCCTTGCTCAGCATCTGACAGTAAGCCAGAACGTATTTCTTGGTAGAGAGAAGTTTGTCAAAGGCGTCTTTGGAAAACTTGGCTTCCTTGCTAAAAAGCAGATGGAAGAAGAAGCTCAGAAAGATCTAGAAGCAGTAGGAATTGCATTCCCGTCTTCTAACCGTCCAGTGTCACAACTATCTGGTGGACAAAGACAAGCGGTTGCTATTGGTCGTGCAGTGTCATGGGCTAGAAAAGTCCTAATCCTCGATGAGCCAACTAACCACCTAGGTGCAAGACAGTCAGCTGAAGTTCTTGAAGTAATCAAGAAAGCAAAAGCCAAAGGTCTTGGTGTTATCTTCATCTCACACACCCTGCCGCACGTTCTTGCAGTCACCGACAGAATCGTTGTTCTAAGACTTGGACAGATTGTTCGTGATTCACCAACAAGCGAATACACCGCTGATTCCCTAATTGGAACTATCACCGGTAGCTACTCAAAAGAAGAGAAGTAAAGAAACAAAAATGACTTATCTATATCTCAAGGCTGACATATATCCAGATCTTTCTAAAAGAAAAGAAGTAGAAGCAGCATACTCAGAACTAATGAGAGCATCTCTTGCCGAACCTGGCTGTCTACTATATGACTTAGTTGTCGATCAAGAGAACCCTCAGGTCTGGCACATGTTCGAAAAGTGGGAGAGCAGAGATGCTTGGAATGACCACATGAAGACAGAACACGTTGCCAAGATCCAACAGCTAGAGCCATCACTAATTGTTGCTCCAACAGTATTGAATTTCTA
>JAPLAJ010000006.1 GCA_026393335.1 Rhodoluna sp.
ACTGTGATTGTGGCCTTGAGTGCACGTGGGCTGAATTCAGCTAAGAGTTCTTTGATCCATACAAGCATGGAAGAAAACTAAATCGACTGCATGAACTTTTTTCTAAGTAAAACAAGAAATGTATAGAACTAGCCCTTAGTAACTATGTTGATAAGTTTCGGAGTTCTAATGATGACCTTGACTATTTCCCTGCCATCAATAGCCTTCTGAACAATAGCTGAAGCATCTGCTGCAGCTTGAAGGTCAGCCTCTGTTGCATCAACTGATACTTCACAAGTGTCTCTTAGCTTGCCATCAACCTGAAGAACCGCTGTTGTTGTGCTTTCAACAAGAAGAGATTCATCAGCGTCAGGAAGAAGAGCTAGAGCAACACCTGGCTTGTGGCCAAGGATCTCCCACATCTCTTCTGCCATGAAAGGAGCAAACAAAGAAAGTGCTTTAGCAACAGTTTCTGTTGCTTCTCTAACTGCAGGATCAGTTGGTCCTGGCTTACCGTCAATAGCTTTACGAACAGCGTTCACAAGTTCCATAAGCTTGGCAACACCTACGTTGAACTTGAAGTTCTCAATGTTGGCACTGAAATCTCTTAGGAATGAGTGAGTAGCTTTTCTAAGTTCTTTATCTCCCTTTGAGTAATCAACTCCAACGGGAACTTGAACATCATTAGCTAATCTCCAGCAACGAGCAAGGAACTTACCTGATCCAGATGGTGAAACATCAGCCCAGTCAATGTCATCCTCAGGAGGACCAGCAAAAGCCATAGTCAAACGAATAGCATCTGCACCATGCTCATCAAGTTGATCTCCTAGTTTTACTAGATTGCCGCGAGACTTACTCATCGCTGAACCATTCATCAAAACCATTCCTTGGTTCAACAACTTAGTGAATGGTTCTGAGAAGTCAACATAACCGAGGTCTTGTAAGACCTTGGTGAAAAAGCGAGCATAAAGAAGGTGCAGGATGGCGTGAGTTACTCCACCGACATACTGATCAACTGGAGCCCACTCACGAGCTTCATCCTTGTTGAATGCTTCAGTCTCACTGTTTGGAGAGAGGTAACGAAGGAAGTACCAAGACGAGTCAACGAAGGTGTCCATGGTGTCGGTGTCTCGTTTGGCAGGAGCACCACAGTTAGGACAAGGAACATTCACCCAATCGTCTGCTCCGCCCAGAGGTGAGGTTCCCTTAGGAGCTAGATCTAGTCCTTCAGCAGATGGAAGTTCAATAGGTAGTTGATCTTGAGGAACAGGTACTTCCCCACAAGCATCACAGTGAACGATAGGAATAGGGGTTCCCCAGTATCTCTGACGAGAGATAAGCCAGTCACGCAACCTAAAGTTCTTAGCGGCTTTTCCTCTGCCTTCTTTTTCTAAGATTCCAACAATCTTTGAAATAGCTTCACTCTTAGACAAACCATTCATGATGTCAGAGTTCACAAGAACTCCTTCGCCAACGTTTGCTATACCTGTTTCAGCAGCATCTGCTTCACCAGTATCAACAACAGTCTTTACAGGTAGTCCTAGTGTTCTAGCAAAATCTAAATCTCTTTGATCGTGCGCAGGAACAGCCATGATGGCACCTGTTCCATAATCAGCAAGAACATAATCGGATACCCAGATAGGCACTGTTTCACCATTAGCTGGATTGATTGCTACTCGACCAGAATCCAAACCAGTCTTAGGTCTATCGGTAGCAAGACGTTCGATGTCATTAGATTTCTTTACTTCATCTAAGTAATCCTGGAACTTCATTCGAACATCAGGTGAAGAACCAGACACAAGCTCAGCTGCTAGATCACTATCTGCAGCCACAACCATAAAGGTTGCACCATACAAAGTGTCAGGTCTGGTTGTGTAAACAGTTATAGGTTCGCTTCTACCTTCAACCTGGAAATCAACTTCAGCACCGTAGCTTCTGCCAATCCAGTTACGCTGCATTGAAAGAACCTTAGAAGGCCAATTGCCTTCTAGTAGTTCTAGATCATCAAGCAGTCTGTCTGCATACTCAGTTACCTTGAAGAACCACTGAGTCAAAGCCTTCTTAGTTACTAGTGAGTCACATCTCTCACAAGCTCCACCAACAACCTGCTCGTTAGCTAGCACTGTTTGACATGAAGGACACCAGTTGACCATTGAGTTCTTGCGATATGCCAAACCCTTTTTATAGAACTCTAAGAACAACCACTGGTTCCAGCGATAGTAAATAGGATCACAGGTTCTAATAATCCTGTCCCAGTCAAATGAACAGGCGTACCTTCTCATTGAAGCTTTGTGAATCTCGATGTTGTCGTAAGTCCAGGCACGAGGATCAAGGTTGCGCTTGATAGCAGCATTCTCTGCAGGAAGACCAAAGGCATCCCAACCGATAGGGTGCATGACGTTGTATCCCTTTTGAATCCAGTAACGAGCAATTACATCGCCTAGGGCATAAGCCTCAGCGTGACCCATGTGAAGATCACCTGAAGGGTAAGGAAACATGTCCAAGACATACTTCTTAGGGCGAGTATCTCCTTTATTGCCTGAGGCAAAAGGACGCAGTTCATCCCATACCGGTAGCCATTTCTCTTGGATAGCAGAAACATCTGGCCCGGTTGGCTCGTTGCGTATGTCGTTCATGTTCTCAATTCAACTTATTTACTAAGCCTTTAGGTTACCAAACCAATAAATACCTAGGGCTCAACCCCAAGGGCAATAAGTAGAGCCCTAGCCTTGAGCTTGGTTTCCTCTAGTTCAGCCAAAGCATCCGAATCTATGGTTATTCCCCCACCAATACCAAGTGTGGCCTTATTATCTTCAAAGACCAGGGTTCTAATAGTCATCCCTAGATCAGCAGCACCTGTATAAGAGATGTAGCCAAAGCAGCCGCTATATAAACCCCTTGGGCCCTTTTCTAACTCTGAGAGAATCTCTATTGCTCTAATCTTTGGAGCTCCGGTCATAGAGCCTGCTGGAAAGCAGGCGCTAATAGCATCAAAGACATTTAGCCCAGTCTTGAGCTTTGCTTCGATAGTGCTAACCAACTGGTGAACAGATGCATAGCTCTCAACATCAAACAACTTAGAGACAACAACATCTGTTGGTTCAGATACTCTGCCTAGATCATTTCTCATGAGATCAACAATCATCAGGTTCTCGGCACGTTCTTTTTCATTGGTTCTAAGTTCTTCAACTAAAAGAAGATCTTCTTCTCTGTCACTAGATCTCTTTCTAGTGCCCTTGATTGGTTTACTAGAAACTAAACCTGATTCATGAACTCTAAGGAACTGCTCTGGTGAAGAGCTAACTAGAGAAACTTCTCCAAGTCTCATAAAGGAAAGATAAGGAGCTGGATTAGTTTGACGAAGAGCCAAAAACACTGAGAAAGGATTGCTAGTTGTCTCAACAGTCAACTGATTAGTCAGACACAGTTGATATGCATCACCTTTGGCAATGAACTCTTTAGCTTTCTCAATCAAACCCAAATACTCTTCATCACTGTGTCTTGAAGTAATAGATGTCACTGGCTGAAGAAGGTTAGCCGAACGATAAACAGCGCCTTCTCCTCCCATTAGAGCAAGCCTTAGAAGTGCTGAATCTCTAAAGTCAATGAAATCTTGCTCTGCATCAAATACACCTAGAAAGTAAGCAAGAGCGCTCTCATGATCTAAAACAATGGCTCGATCCACCACCATGAAGTTAGCCTTACCCTCATAGCTATAAGCCCCAACAAGGCCTGGTCTAAAGTCAAAAGGAAGATCCGTTAGCTCATTCTCAATAGAACTAGCAAGCCTTGCTAGTTCTTCTGAAAGCTCACTTTCAGTAACTACCCTGCTGGCAGCTCCCATGACAGAGAAACGATTGGTTAGGTTCTGCTCTCTATCTAAGAGGAAGACATATTCGTCTTTAGAGTGCAGAGTTATAAAGGCATCCGGCATACTCACCCGGCTAGGCAATTTAGCGCAATAAAGACGCAATGGATTTACCTAACTTTCGGAGATAAGAAACTAACTATCTATAGATTAGAGCCATGCAGACATACATCTTTCAAGAGGGCTCTCTTATCCCTCAGGAGAGCCACCACAAGGTATTAGTTGCAGACTCATTCCTAGTCCAAGACGGCAAAGTGCGCAGTTTCCAACTGCATTTAGACCGTTTTGTAAGAGGTCTGGACATAAAAGTTCCAGAGCTTAGAAACCAGTTCGATGCTTTTCTCTCTCAAGCACTAGCCCTAATGCCAAAGACGGGTAGATACTTTCCAAGAATCGAAGTTCAAGACGCTGAAAAAGCAATCTTTGTCTTCATATTGCGCGAAGCACCTGAGCAACTAGGACCTGCAACACTTTGGACCTACCCCTACCCTGATCCTCGAAAGGATCTAACAGTTAAAGGCCCTGAACTATCTCTTGGCTATGAACTAAGAACTCTTGCTCAGGCTCAAGGTGCCGATGAAGCATTGCTACTGAATGAACACAAAGAAATAAGCGAAGGTTCGCTATCTTCTCTGGTCTGGTGGCGAGGAGATGTTCTTTGTGCTCCTAGTAATGAAATACCTTGGCTTGAATCAGTTACCAGGCAAGAGATATTTCAGAT
>JAPLAJ010000093.1 GCA_026393335.1 Rhodoluna sp.
GCTAGCTGCACTGAGTCCGCTAACTGGTGTACCAGGAGTATTCGTCAACGGTTCGAACGATCTCTATGCACCTGCTAAAAGAAACCCATTGCAATATCTGTTTCATCCATCAGAGCGTCACCGTGAAGAGGATGCGGCACTTAAATTAGACACCGATGCACTCAACTCTGGTTTCAAATCATTTGGTTGGCTGGATCTCAACAACGCGGCTTTGCCGCTGACAGTAAATGGAACCACAATTGCATTCACGGGAACTAATGATCCGCATGAAGGTTTAGATAAAGCATCAAAGGCTAAAGCTGAAATTGGAAGATTCCCTAAAACTAATTTTGTTATTGGGGTAACTCATGCTCCATACCTGAGGATTTTAGAAAGCTTTAGCGATAGCGATATTGTTTTTGCAGGACACACTCACGGCGGTCAAGTGTGCTGGCCTTTCTTAGGAAGAGCATTAGTTACCAACTGTGATCTACCAACTAAGTATGCTCGAGGATTACATCAAGTGCCTGTGAGCGCAAAGAAGCTATGGGTTAATGTGTGTGCTGGATTGGGAAACTCAATTTACGCACCAGTTCGTTTGGCCTGCCGACCAGAGGTCCGAGTTATAACTTTAAAAGCTAGAGAAGCTAGTTCCCAAACCCAAACACTTCAGCACCTAGAGCAATATACTGTCCAGCCGAGTTATCGCAGCGAGCCACCATCTCAGCTGCAAAACACGTGAGATCGCCAACAACTATCTTGCTACCAGATGGCAGGTCATAGGCGTTTTCTGGATCTGCGAATAGACCGCTGGAACAGAACCAGTCAGCTACTAATCCTTCTGATGGCTGGTAAGCCCAAAGCTTTGCTTGATAACCCCAGGCACCTTCACAAGAAGCTGGAGCTGCAGGAATTTCATAAACAACATCAACATCGCGGTGTTCGCAAAGAACAAAGCTAGGAGTTTCATTGATTGTGCACCAGACACTTCCGCCACCCACTCGGAATATATATCCGCCATAGCCATCGCTGTAATCAGCGGCGTTTACTACTGGCGCTTCAACAGCTGGCTTTTCTGGAATCTTGGTTTCAGGTTCGGTTGGCGCACTCGAACATGCTGAGATGACTAAAGCGGTTATTGCCGCTAAGACTAAAACCCCGAACTTGCGCATGTATTCAGGTTAGCCGAGCAAATTAGAATTCGCTAGCAACCAGCTCTGCTATTTCATAGGTGTTTAGAGCAGCACCTTTGCGGAGGTTATCCCCCACAACGAACATTTCAATTGAGTTATTGAAATCAAGTGATTGTCTGACTCGACCTACATAGGTAGGGTCTTGTCCAGCAACCATGTTCGGGGTTGGCCATAAGCCATTAGCAGGATCATCTACTATCTTGATGGTTGGCTCTTCTTCTAGTGCTTTATGTACATCAGCAACGGTTAGTGGGTTAGCAAAGGTGGCGTGAACAGTTAGTGAGTGGCTAACCAGAACTGGAACACGAACACAGGTAGCAGCTACCTTAAGAGATGGAATACCTAAAATCTTGCGACTCTCATCTCTTACCTTCATCTCCTCGCTTGAGTATCCCCCAGCCTTTAGAGAACCAGCAAAAGGAACAACGTTTAGAACAACAGGAGCAGGGAATGGAGAATCAGATACCTGTAAACCAGCTGTTCCTAGAATTGCCTCAACATCACCACTGTTTACACCTGTATTGCTACCAGCAACAGCACTGATCTCATTACGCAGTCTTTCAATACCAGCTGTTCCTGCACCAGATACTGCCTGGTAGCTAGAAACAACAAGTTCGGTTAGAGTCCAGTTTCTGTGCAGTGCACCAAGAGCTGCCATCATGGTTAGAGTTGTGCAGTTTGGGTTAGAGATAATTCCCTTAGGTCTGTTTCTAGCCTGCTCAGGATTAACTTCAGGAACAACTAGAGGAACTTCAGGATCCATTCTAAATGCACCTGAGTTGTCAACTGCGACAGCTCCGCGAGCTGCTGCTATTGGTGCCCAAACTTCTGACACTTCATCAGGCACATCGAACATTGCAATGTCGATACCATCAAATGCTTCTTCAGATAGAGCAACAACTGTTAGCTCTTCACCATGAACAGTAATCTTCTTACCAGCAGAGCGTGCAGATGCGATAAGACGAATCTCACCCCAGATGTTTTCTCTGTTGTTGATGATGTCAATCATTACTGTGCCAACGGCACCGGTTGCACCTACTAGAGCAAGATTAGGTTTAGACATTGCTATCTTCCTGTGCCAGCGTAGACAGTTACGGGGCTATCGCCATCAAGGTCGAATGCCTTGTGGACTGCGCGAGCAGCATCATCAATTTGATCAAGGCTGGTAATAACAGAGATACGGATTTCAGATGTTGAGATCATCTCAACGTTGATAGATGCTTCAGCCAAAGCCCTAAACATGATTGCTGATACACCTGAATGAGTTCTCATGCCAGCACCAACAATGCTTAGCTTGCCGATTTCCTCATCGCTTTCAAGTTCTCTATAGCCCAAGACATTCTTGTTCTGAGCCAGAGCATCTAGAACCTTCTTTAGTTCACCCTTAGGCAAAGTAAAGCTGATGTCGCTGACTCTGTCTGTGACGTCAGAACCGGTCGGTGTGTTCTGCACGATCATGTCGATGTTCGCTCCAGCTTCAGCAACGGTAGTGAACACTGCTGCTGCCTTACCTGGTACATCTGGAATACCGATAACAGTAATCTTCGCCTGTGACTTATCGCTTGCCACACCTGAAACGATTGACTCTTCCATTTGATTTACTCCATCTTCATTAGAGATAACTTGGGTACCTGGATCATTACTAAAAGTTGAACGAACCCTTAGGTCCACCTTGTGTCTACGCGCAAACTCAACTGCACGAATATGTAGAATCTTTGCTCCAGCAGCTGCTAGCTCCAGCATTGATTCAATGTCAATAACATCAAGCTTCTGAGCTGTTGAAACCACACGAGGGTCTGCTGTATAGATTCCATCAACATCGCTATAGATTTCACACACATCAGCATTTAGTGCAGCAGCTAGTGCAACAGCAGTGGTATCTGATCCACCTCTACCCAATGTAGTGATGTCTCTTGAATCTCTGTTGAAACCTTGGAAGCCAGCAACAATTGCGATGTTTCCCGCTGTCAATGCTTCAGCAACACGGTCTGGGGTGACCTCAGCAATACGAGCATTACCGTGAACCTCGTCAGTGATGATTCCAGCTTGAGATCCTGTGAAAGAAAGTGATGGAGCACCTAGGTCATTGATTGCCATAGACAACAAAGCCATTGAGATACGCTCACCAGAGGTCAAAAGCATATCTAGTTCTCTACCCTCAGGGTTAGCTGAAACTTGATTGGCTAAATCTAGAAGTTCATCTGTGGTGTCCCCCATGGCTGAAACAACAACGCAAACCTGGTTGCCAGCTCTTTGGGTTTCAATGATGCGCGCCGCGACATGCTTA
>JAPLAJ010000110.1 GCA_026393335.1 Rhodoluna sp.
AAAACATCATCTGCCATTCGGCTAGCCAGCGATAGCACCCTAGGCACTTCGGTTGGATCTTCAAAGCGGGAGTTAGCCCAAGGGCTTGATTGAACTGAAAGTTCAAATTCACCAAGTTCAACAGCTTCATGTAAGAGGGCGATAGCAGCAGTTCTGTTCCTAGTTTCAAAAAGCGCTGAACCTGCTATTCGAGCATTAGTTTTAGGTGGCTTAGGTAGTGAGCTAAGTTCAGCTAGCTTGGCTAAGGCATCAGAGATGCTGATACCTAGGACTGGGTGGCTGATGGTTAGGGAATCTTGATACTCTGCTAATTTCTCAGCTGCATGATTTCTAGCGATAATCGCATCTTGAAGGTTTGCCGGAGTTGCTTTCTCGTAGCGAGAAAGAGCACTCACAATATCTAGCCAAGCAGAATAAGACCTAACCATCAAACCGCTGAGACCAGATTGAGTTAGACGGCTGGAAAGCTCGTTTATGGTTTGTCTTCTTGGAGCAATTACTAATGCTCTTTTACCTTCGGCAGAAAGTGCAGCCAGTATGTTGGCAACTGTTTGGGTATAACCGGTACCAGGTAGTGCCTCAACAGCGAAAGACTCTCCAGCGATAGCACGTTTGACGATTTGGGTTTGGCTTGAATCAGCATCAGCTGCCAAGATCACAGCTGGCAGGACTTCATCGCCTTGAGTTATTGGTTCGCCCAGAGCAATCTTTGAAACGAAAGAGTTAGGTGAGCTTGGCAGTTCATTGAGCATCAATGTTGGTGCCGTCACTGCATTGGTAAGTACTAGCGTTCTTTGAATCTCAAGCTCAGGGATGTCTTTGGTTACATCAGCCAAGAAGCTAAGCAGAGTAATAGGTACTAAATCAGTGGATTCTCTATACACACGGTTTAGCTTTTGCACATCTAGATCAATCTGGAAGTGCTTTCTTAGTGTGAAGACCAGTTCTGGATTCACAAATGGTTCACCCTGGAGCACCAGTTCAAAATCTGATCCTTTGCGGATTAGCTCAGCTGACCACATCATGGCTGGGATTCGTAGGTCTAGATTTACTGTTCGAAAATCAATGGCACCGGCTAGAAGATATATGGTTTCTAACCCAAAGTTAGAGGTCAGTCTTTCACTCTTTATTTTGATGTGACGAGCTTCGGTTAGGGCCTTTGAGTAAGCAATTGGATCTCTAACCAGATTAGCTAGCAGCCCTCTGTGGCTTTTAGTAAATAGGGATAAACCCACTGGGTGAGATTTTTCAAGATTGACTAGCCCCAGAACATCTAAGTCAAGGTTGGTCAAAGGGTTAGCCCCACCAATGCCTCGAATTTCTTGAAGCCATTGGCTGTATTGCTGTTGGGTTTGATCTTGTGCACTCATTAGAGACCTAGCCTAACTTTTACGCTTTGACGAACATCGTAGGCTGGGCTGGATTCGGGTAAGTTTGACTCTTGTAGTCACGATTTGCCCTCGTAGCTCAGTGGATAGAGCATTGGTTTCCTAAACCATGTGCGGAAGTTCGATTCTTCTCGGGGGCACCAGTTAGGCAGCTTTAGGTAGTGCTAGATACTCATCCCACTCAGGTTCAAGCTTTTCTGCTCCTCTGATTAGCCATGCTCCACCGGTAGGCATCTTTGGTGTGAAAGATAATTCCCAACCGATCTCTTTTAGTGTCTTGTCCCCTTTGAGATTGTTGCAACGAAGACAAGCAGCAACCAGGTTCTCCCAAGTATCGCTGCCGCCTTTAGATTTAGTTTGAACGTGGTCAACGGTGTTAGCAGCTCTCTTGCAATAAGCACAGCGGTGAGCATCTCTTCTGAGTACTCCCCTTCTTGAAAGAGGAATGTGTCTAGAGCCAGGGACCCTGACATATCTACTCAACAGAATCACAGATGGCAGATCGTATTCATCGGTGGCACTGTGCACCTTGACTTCAGCTGAACCTTCCAAGACTGTTGCTTTCTTGTTCAGCACCAAAACAATCGCTCGCTTGAATGAGACCACACCAAGTGGCTCATAGCCTGCGTTCAAAACTAATGTTCTCATCTAGCTTCCTTTCGAAATCACCTGCACGGATTGCAGGTTTTCGTATCAGTCAACTTCCGCTCAAAGAAAAAACGCGCCACCGCAATCGGTAACGCGTCTAGGCAGAGAAACTTTGACAAGGACAAACTACGTGCAGATGGGCAAACTCATGCTTGGCAGGCACAGGGAAGGCATCCATTAGTTTCTCCTTTCAAAGCCAAAAGTTGGCTTGGGAAAAGGCTACGACTTATCGTCGAATATGGCTATAAAACACACCATAGATAAAGGTTAAGAATTGGTTATGTTTTTTAGTCAATTACGCGTGCGTAATAGACATTCGGGGTGAATATCGGAGCTAGTTTCACTCGATCCCCAGGTCTTGGAGCGTGATAGAACATGCCTGAACCAGCGTAGATACCTTCGTGGCTGTGGTTGCTCATGATTACAAGGTCACCTGGTCGGGCATCAGCCTTGTTGATTCGCTTGATTCTAGGGTGTGCCGCTTGAGCGTTTACAGAGTGCGGTAGTAGCACACCAAACTCAGCAAATACAAGACGGACATAACCTGAACAGTCCAAACCGGTAGGGAGCTCACCCCCCAGGATGTATGGCACACCTACATACTTGGCAGCTACCTTCATGATGTCATCAGGGTTTAGTTCTGAGAACTTTGGGTTAGCCGCCAAGTCAACTGCGGTTAGACCGGTATAGCCAAGGTAGTTACTTCTATCTGTCATGCGCTGAAGATCACTGGCAGACATGATTCCGTATGTTCCACGCTCATAGTTGATGGTGGTCTCACGGGCAATAGCTAGGCTCTGT
>JAPLAJ010000177.1 GCA_026393335.1 Rhodoluna sp.
ATGAACCAACAAATAATAGGTTGACAACAATCATTACTCTTACAAGCTTCGAGCGAAGTACGCTACCCATTTTCTTCTTTGACCTAGGAATAGGGGCTCCTTGGACCATTGGCAGTAGAGCAAACCAGATACCTCCGATTATCTGCACAAACACCATTACAACTAGTGGAACCACTGTGTTGGTGGTGGCAATCAGAACAGTTGTGAGAACCGGGTCAACAATCCAGATCACCTCTTGCAGCATCGCATCGACGGAGAACAAAGTATTTCTTGATGCCTCAGTTTTCACGAGAGTTGGATAGACCGCTCTAGCCGCTGGCTGAATAGGTGGCACAAATAAGCCAAGGCATAGGGAGGTAATGACAGCTCCTGCTTCAGTGATCGGGGCAAAGCCAATCACAAGGAAGCCAATTGGAGCAACAAGAGAACAAATTACTACCACTCGCTTGATTCCATAAAGAGCCACTAGACGGCCAAGGATAGGAGCTGATACTGAAGCGCTAACGGTCGCACCAGCAATGGCTAAACCAGCAACGGTGTAGTTACCGAATACGTGTTCTAGGTGGATGGCAAAAGTAATTGTCTGCATGCCAAAAGGAAAACGAGCCAAAAGTTGCGCAAAGAGGACTACCGCTACTCCGGGGGTTTTGAATAGTTCTGCATAGGTGCGCATTGCCCAAGTCTAACCGAGGCCACCGATACCTAATCTTGGGGCTAAATCCAGGAAGGTAGCCACATGTGTAGACGCCAGAAGTCATAACTAATCCACATTCCAGTCCAAATCGGATAGAAGAATGCTGAACTCAATGCACAAACCAATAGCAGTCCTGTTATCCAGTGAGCTGCTTTTCTAGGTTCAGCCGAGTTATGAAACCAAGCTCGTAACCCTGCAACTAGGAGCAAGATCACCCAAGGGGAGAAGGAAATCACATAGAACTCAAACATTGTTCTGTTTGGCAGAAAAAGCCAAGGTAGGTAACCTGCAAATATTCCTAGAGCTATGAGAGTTATTGTCTTATCTCTTGTTCTAAACCAAGAAGCCGCCAAGACACTTGTTGCCAATATCGCAGCCCACCAAATAATTGGATTACCCAGCGCGGTGATTGCTGAAACACAGTCAGAAGAAGCACTGTCAAATAAGCAACCGCTCTCTTTGTCTTGCCAGAAGAAAGCAGTTGGCCTGAGCATGAAAGGCCAGGTGAAGGCATTAGATGCGTATGTGTGTGAAGCGCTCAGGTTGATATGGAAATTGTAGATTTCGGTGTGATAGTGCCAAAGCGATTGCAGTGAGGTGGGAATCCAGGAAAAGATTCCGCTAAGACCATTACCTTCACTGTCTGCCCAAGTTCGACTCCAAGCATCTTTGGATAGTAACCAACCAGACCAGCTAGCTAAATAGATAAAGAATGCAGGGATGGTAACTAGAACTGCATTTCGAAGTGCTTGGGTAATTGAAGGAATGACCCAAAAGGTTTTTGGAAGCGGGGCTTCAAGCTTGACTTCGATATTCTTTTGAACTCGATAATTTAGGTGTGCTTCCACTAAAACTATGTATGCGATAAAGGCGGCTACGAAGTAGAGACCCGACCACTTCACTGCGGTAGCTAGACCTAAGGAAACTCCCATTGCTATAAGCCAAGGTCTATTCCAACTTTGTATACGGACCTGTTTCTTATCTCTGAGCAAAAAGTAAAAGCTAAGAATGACAAAGAAACCAAGAATTTGATCGAGCAGTGCTGTTCTAGAAAGAACTATGCCAACCCCATCGATTGCCATAAGAAATCCAGCAACTAATCCCCAAATCTTTGAGTGGAATATCAGTTGTGCTGATTTCATGGTGAACCAGACAGTTGCTATACCAAGAAGAGCAACCACGATGCGCCAACCAAATGGACTTCCAGATCCAAAGACCAGCATCCCTAAACCAATAAGCCATTTGCCTAAAGGTGGGTGCACCACAAAAGAAGGGTCGTTAAGAATGCCAGCTGGGTTACCTGCAGCAAAGCTGGCATCGGCACCTGAATCCCAATTACGTTCATAGCCACCATTTAGAAGTGAATATGCATCTTTGACGTAATAGGTCTCATCAAAGTTCAAACTAGAAGGAAAGCCAAGGTTATAGAGCCTTAGGGTAGCAGCCAAGAGGATTATGGCAATCGGCCCCCAGGTTTCTATAAGAGAAACCCTTCTTGGGTTCAAGTCGAATCTTTGAAAAAGTGTGAGCACATCTAAACACTAGTTGGGAGAATGGAGTGTGCTCATTCTTGCTGCAACTCCTATCGGTAATCTTTCAGATGCTTCTGCGAGGTTAATTGAGCATTTGGGGACTGCTAAGTTCATAGCCGCCGAGGACACTAGGACTTTACTCAAGTTAGCCAGAGGTTTAGGGGTCAAGCTAGATGCCAAGCTCTTTAGCCTGCACGAACACAATGAGGCTGAGCGAGTCAACCAATTACTAGAGATAGCAGCAACTGAGGATGTACTTGTTGTTAGCGATGCAGGCATGCCAACAGTCTCTGATCCAGGCTTTGTTCTAGTAAGAGCAGCAATTGAAGCAGGTATAGAGGTAACAGTAGTTCCAGGACCATCCGCCGTATTAGCTGCATTAGCTGTTTCAGGTTTACCTACCGACAGGTTTAGCTTTGAAGGCTTCCTTCCTCGTAAATCAGGAGAAAGAAAGAAGGTATTTCAAACCCTTCTTCAAGAACCAAGAACCATGGTCTTCTTTGAATCACCACATCGCATCGATGACTCTCTAAAAGATGCTCTAACAGTCTTTGGCCCTGAGCGTCAGGCGAGCGTATCCAGAGAACTTACAAAGAAGTTTGAACAAACAGTTAGAGGCACAATTCCAGAACTATTGGAGTGGAGTGCCAATCCAACTAAGGGTGAGCTAGTACTAGTCATAGCTGGAAACACAGCAGCCAATGTTTCAACTGCATCAATTGAGGAATTGCTAAAAGAGGTTGAACAGGGTAGATCCGAGGGTCTTTCACTGAAACAATCTGTAGCAAAGGTGGCTGAGAAGCACTCTTTGAGTAAAAGTGATCTTTATCAGCAAGTCCTAGATTCCAGAGCCAGTTAAGATTGAACTAATGTCAACAAATTCAAATGGAGCATCGTTCTATGTGACGACTCCTATCTTCTATGTGAACGATGCTCCGCACATCGGGCATGCCTATACAGAGGTAGCCGCTGACGTATTGGCTAGATGGCACCGTCAAAGAGGAGAAGACAGCTTCCTTCTAACCGGTACCGATGAGCACGGTGAAAAGGTTCTAAGAACAGCTGCAGCTAACAAGGTCTCACCTAAAGACTGGACAGACAAGTTAGTCCACGATGCCTGGCTACCTCTTCTTGAGACCATAGACATCGATAACCAAGACTTCATTAGAACCACAGAAGAGCGTCATGAAGTAAATGTACAGAAGTTCATGCAGAAGCTTTATGACTCAGGGTTCATCTACCAGGGTTCATTCAAAGGCGCATATTGCGTAGGTTGTGAAGAATACAAGAACAAGGCTGACCTAGTTGATGGCACCGGAGAGTTTGAAGGCCAGGATGTGTGTGCCATTCACTCAAAGCCAGTTGAACAACTAGAAGAGAACAACTACTTCTTCAAGCTAAGTGAGTTTGAGCAACCACTACTAGATTTCTATGAGCAGAACCCAACTTTCATTCAGCCTGAATCAGCAAAGAACGAAGTTGTCTCTTTTGTTAGAAGAGGCCTTGAAGATTTATCTATCAGTAGATCTAAAGAGAAGTTTGACTGGGGAATTGATATCCCTTGGGATGATTCACACATCACTTATGTTTGGTTCGATGCTCTACTGAATTACATAACCGCTATTGGTTACGGTCAAGATGAAGCAGAGTTTGAAAAGAGATGGCCAGCAACAGTTCAGATTGTTGGTAAAGACATTCTTAGATTCCACGCAGTAATTTGGCCAGCAATGTTGATGGCGGCAGAGATCAAACCACCGCAGCAGATCTTCGGTCACGGTTGGTTACTTGTCGGTGGTGAGAAGATGTCTAAATCTAA
>JAPLAJ010000070.1 GCA_026393335.1 Rhodoluna sp.
CACAGCGAGGTTCAAGATTAGATAGAACTCAGCATTGAACACCCAGTCTTTAGGAGCAATGGTGCTCTTTCTTTGACCACCGACATACTGGCCGTCAACGTAGAACTTAATTGAGTTAGGTAGCCAGTCAACACGGTAAGTATGGAAGCCAGCACTTAGCGGCTCGTTTCCAGCTGAGTAGTAGTTACTCTTGGCTGCTCCACCTGAGTAACCAGGTCCGTGCAAGCTAGAAACAGAAACGAATGGATCTGATCCTCTGGTTTCAACAATGTCAATCTCGCCACATGAAGGCCAGCCGTCGCATGAAGATCTAGGCACACCGAGCATCCAGAAAGCAGGCCACATTCCAACACCTTCGGTGGTTTGAATGCGAGCTGAGATAGTCCCGTACTGGAAACCTAGTTTTCCTCGGGTAACAACCTTGGCACTTGAGTAAAGGCAGTCAAGATATAGGAAGCAGCGGTATTTCATATCTGCTGCATTGTTCTCATCAAGCTTTAGGGCTGTGATAACCAGATGGCCAGTGCCATTGGTCGAAATGTTCTGTTTTTTGTTGGTGTAATACTGCTTTTCGTTGTTACCCCAACCGTAGCCATCACCTATGTCATGGGTCCAGTAACGCTTGTCTACGGGGGATCCAGCCTTTTCACTAAAGTACTGAGCCCAAAGGAGCCGCTCCTTAACAGGCTTGGTTACGGAAGGGGCAGTGGCCTGAGCGCTCACAGAGCCCAAAGTTATGGAAACTAGGGCGATGCTGGCAGCTATAAATCGTCTGCGGATTGTCTTATTCACGGATTACCTCTTCTGCTCCTATGAAATAGGTCCTGGCTGGGAAAGAACACCAAGAATGATTACTTTTTGGTAACAGTTAGCCTGATAACGCTTTCTCAGATTGCTGAGAAACCGCTTTCACGCTTAACTTGTATTACTGTGAAACCGCTTTCGCAGTTTACTACAAAACCTTATTATCGAGGACGTAGGCCTCCCCAAATGGTTGTCGCACAACAACTAAATGGGGAGGCAACCACTCACAAGGAGAATTTAATGTCAAAGAAGTTGATGTCACTAAAAGCAGCAGCTCTGCTAGCTAGCGCAGCGCTAACAATGGGTGTTTTAGGTTTTATTTCCCCAGCCGCTGCCGTTGTTGACTGCACAAAGGCAACAACCAGCACCAACGAATGTACTGTTCTGACAGTAAACACATTCGGTGACGTAATCCAGCCAGCTTTGGTAGCGGATTACAGAAAACTTCGCCCTGACATCAAACTAAGCATCAAGAAATCAGATCTTGACGCCCTAAACGGAACTGGTCTATTCACCCAGTGTGCTGCCGGTGGTGCAGGTAACCCTGACATCGCAGCTGTTGAAATTTCATACTCAGGCTTCTGGCGTGCCTACCCACAGTGTTTCGTGGACCTTCGCACTTTGAGAAACACTTCAAACAAGAACGCTAGCGACATCAAGAAGGATTACCTTTCATGGCGTTGGGAGCACGGTGTTGGTTACAACGACTCTGTAATCGGTATTCCAACTGACGTTGGAGGCCTTGAGGTTGCATACCGTTGGGACCTATTCAAGAAGGCTGGACTTCCTTACCAAAGAGATGCAGTAAGCAAGGCTTGGAGCACTTGGCCTAAGTTCATTGAATTCGGCAAGAAGTATGTTGCGAAACTAACTGCTGCTCAGAAAAAAGCAAACGTTGGTTTCATTGACAACATCGGAACTATTTACCCTGCAATCATGAACCAGGGAACCGAGAAGTACTACAGAAACAACGGAACCGATCAAGGTCAGCTTGTATACAAGACAAACAAGCAAGTAAAGACTGCTTTCGACACCACAGTTGCAGCTAGCACCGCAAAGATCGGAACCCGTATTGGTCAGTTCTCCTCTGACTGGAACGTTGGTATGTCTAAGGGTACTTTTGCAGCGATGCTTGCACCAGCTTGGATGATGGACTACATCAAGGGCCAAGCTCCTGCGACTAAGGGTAAGTGGGACATCGCAGACATTCCTGGTGGTGGCGGAAACATGGGTGGAAGCCAGCTAACTATTCCTAAGGGTTCAAAGAACCAGCAGGAAGCATGGAACTTCATTTCTTGGTACCTAGCACCTGCTCAGCAGTTGAAGGTATTCCAAATGTATGGTCTATTCCCATCAACACCGTCTCTATACAGCAACGCTGACTTAGTAGGCTTCAAGGACCCATTCTTTAACAACGCACCAGTTGGAAAAATCTATGCTGATGGCGTTAAGAAGTTGAAGCCAATCTTTGAAGGAAAACTTCAGCGCTGTATTGATATGGCAATGGGATCGGCTATTTCACTTGTAGCTAACGGAAAAGAAAAGAATGCCAAAAAAGCATTTGACGGTGGAATCACCGCAGCCGGTAAGTGTAAATAGTTAGCTAAAGAAAGATCAAAATGTCACAGACAACTGTGGGCAAGGCTCGTGCGAGCAAGCCACCTTCACCGTGGAAGCCCGCTCGGCCTAACAAGAAACTGAACAACCCTAATGCGGTGCTATCGCTAAATGGTCGTTGGGGATTCTTGTTCACAGCCCCGTTCTTTGTGATGTTCCTTATCTTTGGTTTAGCACCAATTGTTTTCTCAATCGTCATTGCATTCTTTAACTACGATGCGCTGGGAACCCAGGAGTTCATCGGAACAGCAAACTTCGAAGAACTTTTCGTTGACACTAGGTTCTGGAACGCTCTAGTAAACACGATTGATATTTGGTTGCTCTCAACTATTCCAATGTTGATCATGTCTATTGGTTTAGCAGCAGTGCTACACAACCCAAACCTTCGTGGCTCAACATTTTTTAGAACCATTCTTTTGGTTCCAAACATCACATCTGTTCTGGCGATCGCAATTGTTTTTGGTCAGCTATTCGGTAGAGATTTTGGAATGGTGAACATCATCATCGGAGCTCTTGGCTTTGAGCACGTTGACTTCATTCAAGGCACAACCTCAAGCCACATCGCAATTGCATCCATGATTGTTTGGCGCTGGACAGGTTACAACGCTTTGATTTTCTTAGCAGCGATGCTTGCAATCCCAGGTGAGCTATACGAATCAGCATCACTAGATGGTGCCGGTAAGTGGAAGCAGTTCATCTACGTGACTCTGCCAAGCCTTAGAAACACAATCACTTTCGTTTTGATTGTTGGAACTATCGGTGGTCTACAGGTATTCGCTGAGCCATTGATCCTTGGTGGTTCTTATAACGGTGGTGACTCAGGTCAGTTCTCAACCTTGACTCTGTTCCTCTTTGAGCAAGCATTCGTTGCTTATAAGTGGGGCTATGCAGCAGCCATCGGAATCATGATTACCGTGATTGTTGCAATCGTGTCAGTTATCAACTTCTTCATCACACGCAAGCTAGCAGGTGATGGCAAATGAGTCAGGCAGCCGTGAAAGAACAAACATTGCCTAGAGCAAAACAGAACAAGAAGCCTAGATGGCAACGTATGGGATTCTTTGGTTACGCATCTCTAATTATTGTTGCGTTCCTTTCGCTCTTTCCTTTCTACTGGATGTTCATCGTTGCATCTAACGGAACCGATGAGATCAGCAAGATTCCACCAACACTTGTTCCGGGTCCTCGCTTCTTCACAGTTATAAGTAACGTCTATGAAGCACTACCGCAGTTTAACCAGGCACTTCTAAACACTGTTTACGTTGGAACGGTTGTTGCGGTTGCCCAGGTGTTCTTCTCTGCTATCGCAGGTTTTGCTTTTGCGAAATTGAACTTCAAGGGACAGAAGTTCATGGTGCTCTTTGTTATTTTGACAATGATGCTTCCTAGCCAGCTAGGTATCATTCCACTATTCATCTTGATTAGCCAAATGGGATTGATGGACAGCCTTGGCGCTTTGATTATTCCGGCTCTTGTAACCGCTTTCGGCGTTTTCTGGATGCGACAGGTTATTGACGCTCAGGTTCCTAATGAATTGTTAGAAGCTGCCAGCATCGATGGTGCCGGAGTATTCCGTGCATACTGGAGCATCGTTTTACCGATCATCGCGCAGAGCAGTTTCGTGCTTGGATTATTCTCGTTCTTAGCAACGTGGAACGACTTCTTATGGCCGCTGCTTGTGTTGAATACACCAGAGAACTTCACAGCTCAGGTAGCCGTGAACCAATTGAAGAGTAGTTATGCAATTGACTACGCGTTGAACATGGGTGGAGCATTCCTTTCAACTGCACCACTACTAGTTCTGTTTATCTTCGTTGGTAGAAGACTTGTGCGCGGTGTTATGGATGGGGCAGTGAAGGGCTAATTATGAGTTTTCCAGAAGATTTCAACTGGGGTAGTGCTACCGCCTCTTATCAAATTGAAGGTGGATTTGACGATGGTGGAAGAACACCTAGCATCTGGGATACCTTCTCTAAGACCCCTGGCAAAGTAGTTAACGGCGATACCGGTGATGTAGCTTGTGATCACTATCACCGCTATCCAGAAGATATAAAGATTATGAAAGATCTTGGCATTCAGTCTTACCGTTTCAGCCTTGCTTGGCCAAGAATTATTCCTGGGGGCACCGGCGCTAGAAACCAGCATGGAATTGATTTCTATGACCGTCTAATTGATGGACTGCTAGAAGCTGGTATTCAACCAACTGCAACTTTGTATCACTGGGATCTCCCACAGTCACTTCAAGATAAAGGTGGCTGGGCTAACAGAGATATCGTTCAGCAGTTTGCTGACTATGCAACTGTTGCAGCTGAAAGCTTTGGTGATCGCGTAGCTAACTGGATCACTATCAACGAACCTTGGTGTGTTACTTGGTTGGGTCACTTCGTTGGTGTGCACGCACCAGGACTTAAAGATCTAGAAACCACAGTTGCTGTTGCTCACCACACAGCCCTTGCTCACGCTGAAGCTACTCGAGCACTTCGTGCGGTTAGACCAGAGATTCGTAGTGGTATTACTTTGAACATGACTAACTATCG
>JAPLAJ010000081.1 GCA_026393335.1 Rhodoluna sp.
AATGGTTGTTCCATTAACTGCATCAATGAATGGGAGTTCGGTTGTTGCAGTTAGATCTTGCCCCGGCATTGGACCACCGAAACCACCAAAGCCTCGACCGCCACCACCAAATAGGTTGGCAAACACATCTTCGAAGCCTGCGTTGGATTGACCGCCTCCTGGAGCTGTGAATCTTGCGCCGCCGCCCATGGCTCTGAACTGATCGTATTCTTTGCGTTGATCTTTATCTGAAAGAACAGAATATGCTTCAGAGATTTCTTTGAACTTAGCTTCTGATTTAGCATCGCTTGGATTTGAGTCAGGGTGATACTTTCTAGCTAATTTTCTATAAACCTTCTTGAGCTCTGCTTCAGGTACATCTTTAGCGACGCCAAGAACTTTATAGAAGTCCTTCTCTAACCAATCTTGACTAGCCATAAGTGTTTACTTCGCTTCAGGAATAAAAACTGCAACCATTGCTGGACGGATAAGGCGATCACCTAGTTTGTATCCAGGTGAGATTACATCTGCAATTACATTCTCGCTCACATCAGCTGATGGAGTTTGAACTAGTGCATTGTGTAATTCAGGATCAAACTTGTCACCCTTTGCACCAAAGACTTCAAGACCAAACTTGTCGCCACCATTACGCAGTTTGTTTAGAACTGCAGCAAATGGAGAACCTTCAAGATCGCCATGTGCTTCAGCTAATGAGAGATCATCGAATGCAGGTAGGAACGCTCTAATTACTTCAGCAATAGCAGCGTTACGAGCAACATCTCTATCTCTTTCAACACGAGTCTTGAAGTTCACAAACTCAGCCTGAAGTCTTTGAAGATCAGCTAGAAGTTCTGCTTCCTTACTTATAGGACCTGTCTCTTCAACAAGTTCTTGTAATTCAGCATCTAATGGATCCTGAGGTAAGTCAGTGCCTTCCGGCACTGACTCGTTCTCCTCGGACATTACTTCTTCTCTTCTTCTTCGTCGACTACTTCAGCATCAACCACATCTTCAGTTGAAGGTGCTTCCTGCTCTGCCTCTTGTGAAGCAGCAGCGTAGATAGCTTCGCCCAACTTAGTCTGTGATTCAGTTAGCTTCTCAAGAGCAGATTTGACTGCATCGAAGTCTTCACCGGCAAGAGCAGTCTTTAGAGCATCAACATCTGCTTGCACATCAGTCTTTACTTCTTCAGATAGCTTCTGGTCGTTGTCCTTGATCAACTTCTCGATCTGGTAAACCATCTGCTCTGCCTGGTTACGAGTGTCTGCTTCTTCACGACGCTTCTTGTCTTCAGCTGCGTGCTCTTCTGCATCTTTAACCATGCGCTCGATGTCTTCCTTAGAAAGGGAAGAACCACCAGTAATAGTCATTGACTGTTCCTTGTTAGTTCCCTTGTCCTTAGCAGAGACGTGCACGATACCGTTGGCATCGATGTCGAAAGTAACTTCGATCTGAGGCAAACCACGAGGTGCTGGAGCGATACCGGTTAGTTCAAAGTTTCCAAGAGACTTGTTGTCTCTAGTGAAATCTCTTTCACCTTGGTAAACCTGGATGCTAACTGCAGGTTGGTTGTCATCAGCAGTTGTGAAAACTTCTGATCTCTTTGTTGGGATTGCAGTGTTACGTTCGATCAACTTAGTCATGATTCCACCCTTAGTTTCGATACCAAGAGATAGTGGAGTCACGTCAATCAATAGAACGTCTTTACGCTCACCCTTCAAGACACCAGCTTGAAGAGATGCACCAACTGCAACTACTTCATCAGGGTTCACACCCTTGTTAGCTTCTCTACCACCGGTAAGAGTCTTAACAAGTTCTGCAACCTGAGGCATACGTGTTGAACCACCAACAAGAATTACGTGTGCAATGTCAGCTACCTTTACGCCAGCTTCTTTGATTACGTCGTTGAATGGTTTACGAGTGCGCTCTAACAAATCGTTTGTCATTTGTTCGAACTGTGCACGAGTGATTGTCTCGTCCAAGTTAGCTGGACCATTCTCTGTAAGAGATAGGTAAGGCAACTGAACGTTAGTTGACATTGACTGAGAAAGTTCTTTCTTAGCCTGCTCTGCTGCTTCCTTTAGACGCTGTAGAGCGATCTTGTCTTTAGCAACATCAACACCGGTTGTTTCTTTGAACTTCTTAACCAAGTGATCAACTAGTCTCTGGTCCCAGTCATCTCCACCTAGGCGGTTATCACCTGAAGTGGCTTTAACCTGGATAGTTGAGAAGCCATCATCTTTACCAACTTCTAGAAGTGAAACGTCAAATGTTCCACCACCTAGGTCGAATACCAAGATAAGTTCGTCTTCTTTACCTTTATCAAGACCGTAAGCAAGCGCTGCAGCTGTTGGCTCGTTGATAATTCTTAGAACATTGAGCCCTGCAATCTCACCTGCTTCTTTAGTTGCTTGACGTTCTGCGTCATTGAAGTAAGCAGGCACAGTAATAACTGCATCGGTTACTGGTTCACCTAAATAGGTCTCAGCATCTCTCTTAAGCTTTCCTAAGATTCGAGCTGATAGTTCTTGGGCGGTGTATTTCTTGCCGTCAACATCAAAGTTCCAGGTGGTACCCATGTGACGCTTCACCGAAGCTATGGTTCTGTCCACGTTCGTTACTGCTTGGCGCTTAGCGGTTTCACCGACAAGCACTTCGCCGTCCTTTGTGAATGCAACGATCGAAGGGGTAGTTCTGAATCCTTCTGCGTTAGCGATAACGGTCGGTTCTCCACCTTCCAATACGCTTACTGCGCTGTTTGTTGTACCTAGGTCAATACCTACTGCACGTGCCATGTGGTTGTTCTCCTTATTAGTGCTCGCCCTTACTGGGCCGCAGCATTTGTGTCTCAAAACTCGAACTTGAGCCTTGTTGACTCAAGTTTCACAAATCCCATGCATTATGTCAAGCAAATAGCCTGAAAACTTGATGTGA
>JAPLAJ010000119.1 GCA_026393335.1 Rhodoluna sp.
AAGTGCCTCGCTGTTTCTGGTGTGAGGTGATTTTCTGCGATGAGTTTGAAGAAACCTCCATAGGCAGTATCAACATGCACGCGAGAGCCGTAAGTTTTAGCAAGCTGAATGATATCGGCCAGTGGATCTACAGCACCTAAACCTGTGGTGCCTAGTGTTGCAACAATGGTTCCTATTTCACCTGTCTTTAAATGTTGCTCAAGGGCATCAAGAGACATTCGACCATCTGCCTCAGTAGGTATCGAGACATTTGTTGTGCCCAGAACCTCCGACATCCTCGAATGCGTGTAGTGGGCATCTGCTGAGTGAGCTATCTTCTTTGTCGGTTGCAGCTCTCTGGCAATCCATAAAGCCTCAAGATTGGCTGTAGTTCCGCTCCAGGTGAGGTGACCTAGGAAATCTTCTGGATACTCAAACATGGCAGCTATCTGCTTGAGAACTTCGCGTTCCATTGCTGTGGTGGCAGGGGATGCATCTATCGAATGATTATTAGGATTCAGCATCATTGTGGCTAGATATGCAGCAACAGCAACAGGATGCGGAGCTTTGAGCATTTGCGCTGCGTAGTTGGGATGAAAGTAAGGAAAGTTGTTTTCTAGTCGATCAGTAAGTTCTCTAAGCACAGCAGAAACTTCACTCTGTGGTTTACGCAAACTGGAATGCTGCTCGAAGGGGCCATAGGTATCTTTTAGTTCTTCGATTGAGTTCACTACCTGAGAAATCAAATCTGGTAGAGACAAATCATCTTTTGCGGCCACAGCTAACTCCTTTGTGAACTTGTGGTTCAAAAATCAAACTGCCTTGTGGGCAAGTTTGATGTTTATGGTGCTACTTGGTTTTTCTTCTTGGTAGCGGTTTTGGAATTCTCAACGGTCGAGGCTGCATACCTCTTGTGAAAACATAGAACCAGGTACCTTTGCGAACCTTGGTGGTGGCACCCATCTTTTCTTTAATTCTTGTAACAATCATTCTGTTCATAATTGTTGCTTCCATCGATACAACTACCAGTGCAATGATCATCACTAATGTGATTATGTTGTTAGCAGCTGCCGGTGTAATAGAGGTGACAACTAGGAACACCACCATAAGTGGCATAAGGCCTTCAATAAGTGTGTAGCGACCATCAATAACTTCACGAGCAATCTTTCGCTGTGGGCCTTGGTCTCTAGGCAACAGGTACTTCTCTTCACCAGCCATCATGGCTGCGCGGGCCTTCAATCTTGCATCTCTTTGTTGATCTCTGTTGCTGGCTCGAGCTTCTTTAGACTTATTGCCAACTAAAGGCTTAATGTTTGCAGCCTCACGTTCTTTACGAGTTGGAGTTGCGCGACCCTTTCCAGTGGTTTTGGAAGCTGTATCTTTTTTCTGGTCGCTCAAGTTATGTCCTTCGTTTTCGGCATTCTGTGATTTAGATTACTCTCATGACATTCTCTCTAACTCCAAGCACTTCTCAAGCAATGACACCCAACCAAGCCCTAACCTCTAAGGTTCGAGAGCAAGTTGATAAAGACTTTTCCCAAAGGGTTGCAACTCTAGGCAAGCTCGTTCGAATCCCAGGCATTGCTTGGGAAGCCTTTGATGAGGCTGATCTAGAGCGCAGTGCTGAGGCTGTTGCAGAACTTTTTAGAAGTTCTGGAGTCTTTGATGAGGTGGAAATTAAGAGAGCAGTAGTTGATGGCAAGCCTGGTGCTCCAGCCATTTTGGCCTCAAGATCGGCTAAGAATGGCCGACCACATGTCCTTTTGTACGCTCACCACGATGTCCAGCCTCCCGGCGATGACAGTCAGTGGCTAACCCCTGCTTTTGAACCAACTGCTAAAGATGGTCGAATCTATGGCCGCGGGGCTGCAGATGACAAAGCTGGGGTAGTTGCTCACCTGACAGCCATTGAGACCCTAAAAGCGGTTGCCGGCGATGATTTTGACCTTGGAATCTCCATCTTTATTGAAGGTGAAGAAGAGGCTGGATCTCGCACATTTAGGGCATTTTTGGACGAAAACAAGGCTAAATTAGCCGCAGATGTTATTGTTGTGGCCGATTCTATGAACTGGTCTCCAGAGGTTCCAGCCCTGACTGTAAGCCTTAGAGGCATGGTTTCTCAGGAATTCACCATCAGAACCATGGAACACGCTGTTCACTCAGGCATGTTTGGCGGGGCTATTCCAGATGCCATAATCCCAATGCTCAAGGTGCTAGCTTCTTTGCACGATGACAAGGGAAATGTGGCTGTAAAGGGCCTAAATACCTATGAATTCGACGATTTACCTTACACAGACGCCAATTTGAGGGCTGACAGCAGCCTTTTGCCTCAGGTTAGCCAGATCGGTGAAGGGGGAATTATGACACGAATTTGGGGTAAACCTTCCATAACTGTGATTGGAATCGATGTTCCATCGGTTGCTATGTCCTCAAATACCTTGCTTCCAACCGCATCAGCCAAGGTCAGCATGAGAATCGCCCCAGGGCAGGACCCAGATGCCGCTTTGGCCCAATTGAGAGCTCATATCGAGGAAAACGTGCCTTTTGGGGCTGTTTTGGAGTTTGGTGAGATCGAAACCGGCAAGCCGTTTATGGCTGATACCAGCGGATGGGCTCAAGAATTAGCCAAAAACAGCTTAGAAGCAGCGTTTGGTAACCCAATGGTGGAGATTGGCATTGGTGGATCTATCCCGTTTATCGCTGATTTGACTGAAGTTTTCCCAAACGCCCAGATTCTTGTAACAGGGGTAGAGGACGCAGACTCAAGGGCACACAGCCCAAATGAATCAGTCCACCTAATCGGTTTGAAAAATGCCATGATTGCTGAGGCCTTGTTCCTGCTAATTGGTAATGACTTAGAGTCTGAGTGACCCTATTTGCAACAGAAGGCTTAGAATAATGAGCAAGAGGAGCTAAAAATGACTGACACTTTGACCCACGGACTAGAAATTACCGATGCTGCTAAGGCAGAACTTCGCAGACACATTGAGTCTGCTGACATCAGCGATCTAGGCGAAGGCGAAAAGCTTCGCCTTAGAGTTGAAATCAAGGTTGGTGGCTGTGCCGGTTTCCAGTATTTGCCTTTTGTCCTGACACCTGAACTTCGCGAAGATGATCTAATCAAGGACTTTGATGGGGTAGAGGTTGTTGTTGACAGCATGACAGCCCCTTACATCACTGGAGCAACTTTCGACTTTGTTGATACTTTCCAAAAACGTTCTTTCGAAATCGACAATCCAAACAGCCAGGGCAGTTGTGCCTGTGGTTCTTCCTTCAGCTAAACCTTCAAAACAGGCTAAGTCCCTTTATCTTTTAGGGTGTTTTGGCAGTCTGCCATTCGATTAGTGCGTAAACTTGATTTATAACGAAACGATATTGAAGGATCGATTTTGCTTCCTAAAAGAAGAATTAGATGGGCCGCAATTCCTGTAATTGCAGTTCTCATGGCAACCCTTAGCGGCTGCTCAAGCTACGAATTTTCAAGAGGCTGGCTACCTGGCGTCACAGGAGTAACTAACCACACAGAGCGCATTGTTTCACTATGGAACGGCTCTTGGATCGTGCTTTACGTTGTAGGAATCATCGCCTGGGGCCTAATGTTTTGGGCAATCATCGTTTATCGCCGCCGCAAAGGGGATGCGGAAATCCCACCTCAACTTCGCTACAACATGCCAATTGAAGCTCTTTTCACAATTGTTCCTTTCATCTTGGTTATCGGTTTCTTTGCTCTAACCACAAGGGATATGGACATTATTGAGCGTCCAGTTGCCAGCGATTACCGTATTGAAGTTATTGGAAAACAGTGGGCATGGGACTTTAACTACACCAACGACAATGTTTTTGACTCTGGTATTCAGCTTCAGGCTGTAACTGCAGAAGCAGAAAAAGAGTTACCAACCCTTTATTTACCGGTAAACAAGACAATTCAGTTTGATTTAGTTTCCCGCGATGTTATTCACTCTTTCTGGGTTATTGACTTCTTGTACAAGAAGGATGTTTTCCCAGGTCGAGTAAACAAAATGTATCTGACACCTCAGGTAATCGGAGATTACAAGGGTAAGTGTGCTGAATTGTGTGGTGAATTCCACTCAATGATGCTTTTCAACGTGAAGGTAGTTTCGCAAGAAGATTATGACGCTCACATGGCTGAATTAGCTGCCCAAGGTAACGTAGGCCAGCTAACCGCAGACCCTAACGATCCGAATAACCTAAACCGAAACAACAATCTCCCTGGCGATAACCCTGAGAGTGAAGGCTAATCACAATGAGTTCAGTCAAGAAATCTAAGGGCCGCATAGTTGTTGATTGGTTAACAACCACTGATCACAAAAAGATCGGTTACCTGTACCTAATTACTTCCTTCGTTTATTTCATGATCGCTGGTGTTATGGCCTTGCTCATCAGAGCGCAACTAGCTATGCCAGGTCTAACAATCGTTGAAACAAAAGAACAGTACAACCAGCTATTCACCATGCACGGAACAATCATGTTGCTAATGTTTGCAACTCCTTTGTTCGCAGGTTTTGCTAACGTACTGATGCCAGTTCAGATTGGTGCACCAGATGTTGCTTTCCCACGTCTAAACGCAATTGCTTACTGGTTCTACTTCTTTGGTTCCTTTATTGCTGTTGCCGGATTCTTCACACCACAAGGTGCCGCATCCTTCGGTTGGTTTGCTTATGCACCGCTGTCAAGTACTACGTTTTCTCCAGGACTCGGGGGAGACCTATGGGTCTTTGGTCTAGCACTTAGCGGTTTCGGAACGATTCTTGGTGGTGTGAACTTCATCACAACCATCATCACAATGCGTGCACCAGGTATGACCATGTTCCGTATGCCAATCTTCACTTGGAACACTTTGGTCACCTCGATTCTTGTAATCATGGCCTTCCCACCTCTAGCAGCTGCACTGTTTGCTCTAGGAGCTGACAGAAAATTTGGTGCACACATTTTCGATCCAGCAAACGGTGGCCCCATGTTGTGGCAGCACTTGTTCTGGTTCTTCGGTCACCCAGAGGTTTACATTCTTGCTCTGCCATTCTTCGGAATTGTTTCAGAAATCTTCCCGGTATTTAGCCGCAAGCCAGTCTTCGGTTACAGAACTCTGATTTACGCAACAATCGCGATTGCAGCGCTGTCTATGACTGTGTGGGCTCACCACATGTACGTGACTGGTTCTGTACTGCTTGGTTTCTTCGCCTTTACTACGATGCTGATTGCAGTTCCTACCGGTGTGAAAATATTTAACTGGATTGGAACGATGTGGCGGGGATCGATTACCTTCGAGACTCCGATGCTTTGGAGCTTGGGCTTCCTAACCACATTCATCTTCGGTGGTCTAACCGGTGTAATCCTTTCTTCTCCTGCACTTGATTTCCACTTGAGTGATTCATACTTCGTTGTCGCTCACTTCCACTACGTGGTATTTGGAACTGTTGTGTTTGCGATGTTTGCCGGATTCTATTTCTGGTGGCCAAAGATGACCGGAAAGATGCTGAATGAGCGTCTAGGTAAAATCCACTTCTGGCTTCTATTCTTCGGTTTCCACATGACATTCCTAATCCAGCACTGGTTAGGTGTAATGGGTATGCCACGTCGTTACTACACATACCTAGAAGGTGACGGCTTCACCTGGATGAACCAAGTTTCAACCGCAGGTTCGCTACTGCTTGGCCTTTCAATGATTCCTTTCCTATGGAACGTCTGGATTACTAGCCGCAAGGGTGTCATGGTAGAAATGAATGACCCATGGGGCTTTGGTCGATCATTGGAGTGGGCAACAGCTTCACCGCTGCCAAGACACAACTTCACTTCGATTCCAAGAATTAGATCTGAAGCTCCAGCATTTGATTTGAATCACCCTGAGTATGCATCTCCAGATGCCAAACCCTTAACCCAAGGAGGGAAGAAGTAGATGAAGACTAATGTCACTATTTTCAACATACTAACTGTTTTCTTCTTCATTTCAGCAGCGGTTTATGGCTACTGGTCATACATTAGCTATGGTGAAATCGAAGTGATTGGTTTTGCTGCAATAGGTATGTTGGTTTTCCTTACCGGGTTCATCAGCTTTTACTTAGCAAAATCAGCCAAGAACTTTACTGGCCCTGAAGACATGCCAGATGCAAACATCGAAGATGGTGAAGCCGAGATGGGTTTCTTTGCTCCTTGGTCTTGGTGGCCAATGATGCTTGGTCTTGGTGGAGCGATCTGCTTCACATCTCTTGCAGTTGGTTGGTGGATGTTCGCAATTGGTTTGCCATTATCCTTCCTTGCTCTAATCGGATTCGTTTTCGAGCACTCAAGAGGACAACACGCTCACTAGTAGCAAGTTTTATAAGTAACCTGCCAAAACCAATTGTGGTTTGGCAGGTTTTCTTTTGCCCTGCACATCTTAAATATGTGTTTACCTGTCCATAAAAAATCCCGCCCAATTACTTGAGCGGGATTTTTTGTTTAGAAGTTTTTACTTATCTGATTCAATTGCTTTCTGAACCTGAGCTTCGATCTCATGTGCATGGTGAGTCGCTTCTGCAATCTCAGTCTTAGTCGCAGGAGTGATTCTGTCCTGGAAGTAGAACTTGGATAGCGATGCTCGCATTCTTGCAGCAACGGTGATCTTGCCCTGGGCATTTGGTCTTGCAACGGTTGGCTTGTAATCCTTGTAGTCAACAAGCTTGTATAGATCGTGTGGATCTAGTGGCTCGTGAACTTCAATGTATTCACCATGTGGCAGTCGAACGATACGACCTGACTCGCGTCCATGGATAGCGATTTCTTTATCCTTGCGCTGCAGTGACAGACAAACTCGTTTAGTCACATAGAATGCAGCTATCGGCAACAGGATTAGTGAAATCTGCATGGCTAGCAAGACTTGGTTCAATGACATCTTGAAGTGAGTTGCAATCAAGTCGGTACTCGCACCAGCCCATAGCACTGCATAGAACATCACACCAGCTGCACCGATTGCTGTGCGGGTAGGTGCGTTTCTAGGACGGTCTAGAGCGTGGTGCTCACGCTTGTCGCCAGTTACCCAGTTCTCAATGAATGGATAGATAGCAACCAGCGCAAGGAAGACCAAGCTGATAACCAGAGGAAGCAGAATGTTCATGGATACTGTGTAGTCACCAATCATGAACTCTAGACCTGTTGGAGCAAGTCTTAGAGCTCCATCCAACCAACCGATGTACCAGTCGGGTTGTGTACCGGCTGAAACAGGGGATGGGTCATAGCCACCATAGTTCCAGATTGGGTTGATGGTGAAGAATGTTGAAATCACCATAATCACACCGAAGACGATGAAGAAGAATCCACCAGCCTTAGCTACGTATACAGGCATTAGTGGGTAGCCGACGATGTTGGTGTCTGACTTACCTGGACCTGAGTAGTGAGTGTGCTTGTGAATGATCAGCATGAACAAGTGGATAGCTAGGAATACCAGAATCAAAGCTGGGATCAACATGATGTGCAGAGCGTAGAGACGGCCGATAACAACATGCCCTGGGAATTCGCCCCCGAACAACAGTGAAGAAATTCCGGTACCGATGAAAGGCACACCCTTGATCATTCCATCAATGATTCGAAGTCCGTTTCCAGAAAGAAGATCATCTGGCAGTGAGTAGCCGGTGAAACCTGCGGCCATACCAAGAACGAATAGAACGAAACCAACAACCCAGTTCAACTCACGAGGCTTACGGAACGCTCCGGTGAAGAATACGCGAAGCATGTGAAGACCTGCTGCAGCAACAAACAACAAAGCCGACCAGTGGTGAACTTGCCTCATTAGCAAACCACCTCTGACTTCAAAGGTGATGTTCAAGCTTGTTTCGTAGGCCTTCGACATAAGTGCATCTTTTAGCGGTGCATAAACACCGTCGTATCTCACCATTGCCATTGAAGGGTCGTAGAAGAAGGTTAGGAAAGTTCCTGATAGAAGAAGTACAAAGAACGAATACATTGCAACTTCACCAAGCATGAATGACCAGTGATCAGGGAAGATCTTGCGACCGAATTCTTTTAGGATTCCAGATGCGCCAACGCGCTCATCTACATAGTTTGCAGTTCCTGCTAGGAAGGTGTTCTTCTTTGGTGCTTCCTTCATGATGCTCAACTCTTCACACTCCTATCCCAGAATGATGGCCCTACAGGTTCTAAGAAATCACTTTGCGCGATTAGATAACCTTCGCTGTCAACAGTGATTGGAAGCTGGGGGAGAGGGCGAGCTGCTGGACCGAAGACAACCTTGCAACCATTGACAAGATCAAAAGTTGATTGGTGGCATGGACATAGCAAGTGGTGAGTGTGCTGCTCATAAAGAGCAACAGGACAACCTACGTGTGTACAAATCTTTGAGTAAGCAACGATTCCCTGATAAGACCAGCCTTTGCGTTCCTCAGTTTCATTTAGTTCACTTGGGTCAACACGAACTAGAAGAACAGCTGCCTTAGCTTTCTCTTCCAAATATTCTTTGTTCTCAGGGTTCAATCCAGCTGGGATGACTTGGAATACAGAACCAAGAGTTACATCTGAAGCCTTGATTTCAATTCCTGTTGGGTCCTTAGCTAGGCGAGTGCCCTTCTTCCAAAAAGTGTGTCGAAGTGAATCGCCAGGGTTTGGTCCAAGATCGGCAAAAAGAATAATTCCAGGCAGTGGAAACAGTGCAAGAGATCCGTAAAGAGTTCTGCGGATTAGTTTTCGCCTAGTGAACCCAGACTCTTGGTTCGCAGCAGCAAGAATTTCAATTGCCGCAGCACGCTTTTCGTCAGTACCTCTAGTCAGGTGACGTTCTTCTGAAACTTCATTATCTGGCATCAAAGTTTTAGCCCAGTGCACTGCACCGATTCCAATACCCATTAGGCCTAGGGTCATGCCGATACCAAGGTACATTGTGTTCAATCGAACACTAGAAAGATCTTCAGATAGTGGGAAAGTGAAGTAAGCCCAAAGAGCAAAAGCACTGCCGAGCATAGAAAGAGTGAAGAGAAGTGCAACCTGTCGAACCGCTGCCTTCTCATGTTTGACGCTCTTGTCAGTCATGCGAACGCGGTGTGGTTCAAGACCAGGGTCTGCTACTGCATCAAGATTCGCAACTCTAAGGCCAGCATCGTATTCATGCTCTGGAGTGCTTCCAGATTTGTTGAGTTCAACTTCTTTCGAATTCTCAGTCAATTTAATCTTTCTTATTAGTTGGACTTGGCGGCTAGCCAGACAGCGATGATGACAAGCAAACCTAGGAGACCTAGCCAAGCTAGAAGACCTTCGGAAACTGGACCAAGACTTCCCAGTTCTTCACCACCAACAGAACTGTTGTTCTGGAGGTAAGTCAGGTAAGTGATGATGTCGTTCTTTTGCTCAGGAGTGATGTTAGCGTCATTGAAAACTGGCATGTTTTGTGGACCGGTGATCATCGCTTCGTAGATTGTCTTAGCTGATGATCCCATTAGCTGAGGTGCGTACTTGCCTTCTGTGAGTGCACCACCTGCACCAGCTGCGTTGTGACACATTGCACAGTTGATTCTGAAAAGCTCTCCACCGGAGGAAGCGTTACCGTTTGCTTGGAGATAAGCAGCATCTGGAATTGATGGTCCATCTGCAAGAGATCCAACGTAAGCAGCCATTGCATCAATTTCTTCAAGAGTGAATTGAACAGGCTTTACTTCTAGCTGTGGTCCGCTTGCAGCTCCTGGCATACGACCAGTTGAAACTTGGAAATCTACAGAAGCTTCACCAACACCGATAAGGCTTGGTGCGTTTACTGTTCCTTCTGCATTCTTGCCGTGACATGATGCACAGTTTGCAAGAAAAATCTTTTTACCTAAATCAATTTGTTCTTGAGTTCTTACAACTTCACGATCAGGGGAGACCGCAGCACTAACTGTTGTGTAACCAGTTCCAACAACCAAAAGTCCAGCGAACATAACAATACCCAGAGCTTTAGGACTGCGTCGCATGCCGTTGATTCTGCGTCTAAGTTGATTCATTTAGAGATTTGGCTCTTTCTTTTCGGGTTATTTCAAAACGTAAATGATGAGGAACAAAGCAATCCAAACTACATCCACGAAGTGCCAGTAGTAGGAGACAACGATCGCGGCGGTAGCTTCTTTGTGGCCAAATTTCTTAGCTGCAAAGGTTCTACCGATAACGAAAAGGAAAGCGATAAGTCCGCCGGTTACGTGCAATGCGTGGAAACCAGTAGTGATGTAGAAAGAAGATCCGTAGGCGTTGCTTGAAAGCGAAATCCCTTCGCTTATCAAAACTGCGTATTCCCAAACCTGGCCTGCCACGAAGACAGCTCCAAGCACATAACTGATCATGAACCACTCAACCATTCCCCATTTCATTGGGGACTTGCCAGTAGCTCGAGGCTGCATGCGCTCTGCTGCGAAAACACCGAACTGAGCGGTGAAAGAAGAAGCCACCAGAATCAAGGTGTTGATCAGGGCAAAAGGCACATTCAAGATTGCGGTGTCAGCAGCCCAAATTTCAGGGGAATTGGCTCTAAGGCTGAAATACATAGCAAACAGGGCCGCAAAAAACATAACTTCACTGCCAAGCCAAACGATAGTTCCTACCGAAGTCGCACTTGGGCGGTGGATTTGAGGTTGAGCTAGGGGAGCAGTAGACATACCTTAATCCTACCTGTCCAAATCGTTATAAATGCGTTGTTATGGCCCTCGTCGAGCAGAATTTCCTAGAAGTTTTCGGCACTTCGATGGCTAAACTAATGGGCATGAACTCTGAACTAACTTGGCCCAACATTCTTGAAACTCTCAATCAAAAAAGAGACTTGAGTAGAACGCAAGCGACCTGGTCAATGCAGCAGATTATGGCTGGTTCAGCAACCGATGAACAAATGGAAGAGTTCCTGCTAACTCTCAGATCCAAGGGTGAAGATGTTGTTGAGCTCTCTGGTTTTGTTGACGTGATGCTCGAGAACGCACTTAGTATTCCAATTTCAAATGATGCAATTGACATCGTTGGAACTGGGGGAGATCAACTAGGAACCGTAAACATTTCATCCATGGCTGCAATTGTCACAGCAGCGTGTGGTTACCCAGTCCTAAAGCACGGAAGCAGATCAGCATCCGGTAAAACAGGCTCGTCAGAGATGCTGGAAGCGCTAGGTATAAGACTTGATTTGACACCTGAGCAGTTGGCAGAGGTCTTCAAAAAGGCTGGAATAACCTTTTTTTTCGCCCCGATGTTCCACCCTTCACTCAAAAACGTGGGTCCAACCCGCAAAAAGCTAGGAATACCGACAACCTTCAATTTCCTAGGGCCATTAGCTAACCCAGCCCAGCCGCTAGCTACCGCATTGGGTGTGGCAAATGAGGTTATGGCACCACTTTTGGCTGCTGAAATGGCCTCCAGGGGCCGTACAGCCCTTGTTTTTAGGGGTTCAGACGGCCTAGACGAGCTCACAACCACAGGAAAAAGCCAAATATGGGTTGTTTTTGGTGGAAAAGTAACAGAACACTCGTTCAATCCAGCAGATATAGGCATACAACAGGCTTCAGTTGAACAACTTTTGGGTGGCGATGCAGTAGAAAACGCTGTCACAACCAGAGGCGTATTTGGCGAAAATATCGAATACAAGGGGGATAGGCACGCCATTCAGGACATCGTAGCCCTGAACGCTTCAGCTGGGATGACAGCATATGAGCTCAACAAGACCAGCAACATTTCTGAATTCGATTTGTTGGGATCTCTGAAGAAACATTATCTCCAGGCTCAAGAAGCAATCAACGATGGCACAGCGTTAGCTAAGTTGAACCAGTGGGTTGATTTGAGCAAATCTACTGGGGAGTAGCCTTAGAGCCCAGATAAACATTACTTGACATAATGTTCATTATCGGTGTTATATCCACAAGGGAACCTAAGCCCCAAACCTAACCCGGAGCCATTCCCTAAGATCATGTGGAGCTAATGCTTCACCACTTGCCAACAGTTCTTCGATTGTCCACCAACGATATTCCAAAACATCTCGGTGTTCATCTTGGGTAAATCCAGATGTATCAGGCTCAAAGTTCTGAACTGAATATTCATAAATTGTGTCTTTGTAAGTGTGATAACTTTCCCCGTCAGTCCAGTCCCAACGTCCAGATGCCACCAGGACAGGTTCTCCCAGAACTGCTGGATCAATACTCAGTCCGGTTTCCTCCAGAAGCTCTCTGACAGCTGTCTGCAGTGTGGTTTCACCTTGGTCAATGCCGCCACCAGGTGTGAGCCATCTTGGTGGCAAGCCAACTTCAGGATCAAAGTGTGTTTTTAGAAGAAAAATACGATTTTGCTCATCGACAAGCATTACCCGAGCTGTTTCACGGTGTTTCATGTGCCTTTTATCGCTCATTTTGGGGTTTTTACTCCATTTGAGTCGCTTTTTGGGTCAAATCCGAACCATTTCATGGTCATTTGCATCAAAGTGCCTATAGAAATGGCAAATAGGGCAGTACCTATCCCCACAGTGCCTCCCAATAGCCAACCTGTGATTAGCACCACCGACTCCCCTATGGTTCTGATCACCCAAAACGGCCAGCCACTAACTCTGGTCAAACCAACCATCAAACCATCTCGAGGACCTGCTCCAAGGTTGGCAGAGATGTATAAACCAGCTCCTAGGGCAACAGAAAACAGTCCTAAAGCCATCCAAACTAAGTTAGCTAGCCAGCCGTCAAGTTCAGGCATCAGTGGCTTACTTAGATCAGCAAAAGGACCAATTAGAACTGCGTTAATAATCGTTCCTATGCCCGGCTGCTGCTTAATCGGAATCCAAATTAGTAAAACAATGGCACTAATAACCACTGCGCAGGTGCCAAAAGACCAACCGGTTTGAACCTGTAAACCTTGAGATAAGACATCCCAGGGTGGGACTCCTAGACCGGTGTGGATCATCATCGCCAAACCCAGGCCCACTAGATACAAACCCAAGAGCAATCTGCCCATAGGTTTGATACCAAGGTTCACGAGAGAATTTTTCACAACGCTAGCCTACCTTCGCCTATTCAAGGAGTTATCAATGCAAGAGCATGAGTACTTCAATGTCGCAAGACCTGTGGTCCTTGCTCACCGAGGTGGCTCTGCTGGCACAGAAAACACGATAGAAACTTTTAATGATGCGGTTAGATGCGGTGTGTTCAGCATTGAAACTGACGTGAGAACCACCAAAGACGGTGTTGCAATACTTTTTCACGATGCAGATCTGAAGCGAGTTGCGAATATCGACAAGAAAGTTTCCCAGACTACCTTTGTCGAGCTAGAACAAATTAATTTAGTCGGGGGTGGAAAAATCCAGACCCTTGTTCAAGCTCTAACCGCTCTCCCCCAGACCAGGTTCAATTTGGATATCAAAGACCCAGAATCCGTTCAAACCGCTGCAGCAGCAATTGAACTTACAAAATCTCCTAATCGAGTGCTAGTTTCTAGCTTCAGCGAGAAAAGAAGATTAGCCACGCTCAAACTGCTTACTCAACCTGTTGCCACATCGGCAAGTGCCACGATAGTGATCGAAGTGTGGTTGATGCACGTTTTTAGGCTTCCACAAGCTTTCTTGGCAAAAAGACTCAAAGGCATTGGAGCTCTGCAGATTCCACGCTCTATGTATGGAATAAAACTTGATTCCAAGAGGTTTATCCGTAAGGTGAGAGCCACAAACACCGAGATTCACTACTGGACGATAAATAATCCACAAGAAATGTTAGAACTCACTGCGCGAGGTGCAACTGGGATAGTCTCTGATGTGTCAGAGTTAGCAGTTCAAACACTGAGAAAAGCCTGAGTTCGGGAAGTAATCGTTAATTTCTTCGCTTATCTTCTATGTAACAACACATGTAACAAAAAAGATTAAGGAAGAAACATGGCTCAACAATCAATGCGTGGTATTCGACTAGGTTCAGAGAGCTTCGAAACTGCAGCTGGAGTGAGCCTCTCCCCTAGAAACACTCACAAGTACCGCTGTGCTAAAGAGCACATTTCTGAAGTTGTTTTTGCTCAGGAAGCAGAAGTTCCTGCCGCCTGGAATTGTAAATCTTGCTCTCTTGAAGCCGCATTACTTGATGACGAAGGCAAGCAAGCCTTTGAGACTGAACTGCCTAAGGCTCCTAGAACCCATTACGAGATGCTGTTAGAGCGCAGAACTCGAGTTGAATTAGAAGAGATACTTGGCGAACGTTTAGATGAGTTGAAGGCTAGACGATCAAGAGGTCAGGCAGACGCAACTAACAACTAGTTACTTGCGTAAGAAGATTCTTTTGAATCCAAATTTCGTCATTAGTAAAAGCGCTTCGGTCACAATGTTGCCACTCATCTTGGACTCCCCTATTTCACGTTCGACAAAAGTTATTGGCACCTCGGCAGTTCTTCCACCAAGCTGGATAGTTCTATAGGCCATCTCTATTTGAAAAGAGTAACCTCGGGCATTGATAGAGGCCAGATCCATTTTTTGCAAAAAACTAGATCTGAAAACCCTGAAACCAGCTGTCATGTCGTTGAGCCTAGAGCCCAGCATGATCTTGGCGTAAATGTTTCCGCCGCGGGAAAGCCACTGTCTGTGTAGCGGCCAATTTTGTGTCTTACCGCCACGAACATAACGAGAACCAATAACCAAATCATTGTCCTGGCAAATAGCCAACAGCTTAGGAAGATCTTCAGCTCGGTGGCTACCGTCCGCATCCATCTCAACTACGTAATCAAATCCCAAACCAAACGCATGATTGAAACCTGCAATATATGCAGCGCCTAGCCCCTGCTTATCTTTTCTGTGAAGAACACTGATCCGCTTATCTTTAGCGGCTAGTGCTTCGGCAAGATTTCCTGTGCCATCAGGACTACCATCATCAACAATCAATAAAGAAACATCTGGGTTGAACTTAAACAGGTCGCTCGCGGCACGCTCAATGTTGCCTGCCTCATTGTAGGTAGGCATGATTACTAGAACCTTCAAGAACGCTTCG
Source organism: Rhodoluna sp. (assembly GCA_026393335.1). GTDB lineage: Bacteria > Actinomycetota > Actinomycetes > Actinomycetales > Microbacteriaceae > Rhodoluna. Next base: position 14,928 of record JAPLAJ010000119.1, read on the forward strand.
CTTTCAGTCTTCTGATAGTCAATCCGATGACAGAAATTGGAAATAGCAACATGGCAAGAATGAATGCACCTGGTTCAACATACTTTCCATACGCAACAGCTGGAGTTATCTCATTTCTCAAAGCTATATCTTGAACCATTGCACCTGGTTTGAATGACTCTAGTTCTTGAACGACTGAGCCATCAGCTGCATAGATACCTGAAACTCCGACAGTTGAAATAGAAACAACAGTTCTACCGGTTTCTATTGCACGCATGCGGGACACAGCTGCTTGCTGAACTCCTTGTTCACTCTTTCCAAAGTCAGAGCTATTGGTTTGAATCATTAGTGCCTGAGCACCTTCGTTGATCAAGTCAAAACTCAGATAGTCAAAAGTAACTTCAAAACAAATTAGCGATCCAACTTTTGCACCATTAGGAAGTTCAAATATTCCATCTCGTGTGCCAGAACTCATGTCCCAACCAATCAGTCCAATCATGTCTGGCGCGAGAGCCATAAAGAATGAACGATTCGGCACATACTCGCCAAATGGTACAGGACGTTTCTTTTGGTAAGTGTCCGCTAGTCCAGTCCCCGGTAGCCAAAGGTCGACCTCGTTATAGAAATCACTTCCTCGGAAAGTTTTATTACCAAAGAGCAGCGGAGCTTTTAGCTCTTCATTGACGAACTGACTGATTTTTTGAGCAGGTTCGACCATGGTAGTTGGATCCAAGTCAGCAGAGTTTTCTGGCCAAACCATTAAATCAATATCATCTGCAGCTTGAGTTACATCATAATTATCTGCAGCTTGAATACCAACTACTTCTCTGGCAACTGCAAGGTGTTTATCCAAAATGGAACCAGGTGGGTTTACCGCGAACAGTCCAGCATTAGCGTTTCCCTGCACAGCAGCTACTTTCATAGTGCCTGCTGTTCCAGAGGCATCTAAAACAATCAGTGCTGGAATACCCAGAACTAATACAGATGCTACCGCTGTAGGGATGAAGGTAACCCCACGTCTATAAAGACCTGATCCCTGTGGCTGAGGATTGACAAACCTGAACAGGAAAAGTGCCGAAATGAAAACAATTAGCCAGGTCAAACCGGCAATGTCGATGTAGTAGACCCATCGAGCTAACCAAGTATCAACTAGGGATAGTCCTGCTCTGGCCCAAGGCATGCCACCGAATGGAAATACTCCGGCCCAATATTCGCGAGCTGTGAAAACAGCTCCTAGAGCCAAGGCAATTACAAATGGTTCTGCTCTGCCCAAACTCAAAGTCCTAAGCCAACGCCAGACAACAGCTGCAACAGCAACTGCTAAACCGATCATCAATCCTTGAACTATGGAAAGCGCAAACCAAGGTATTGGTCCAAGGTATGTGGTCAACCACTTTGTGACTAATCCGAAAAATGCGAAACCAGCGATACTTCCAACGATGAAGGCTCTAAAGAACCCCAATTGCCTGATTGCTAAAAGAATCAAGAAGTAGCCGATGAAGATGCCTGGCCAGAAGTTCCAAGCAGGAAAACTAAGCGCTAGGAAGACTCCCCCAAGCGCGCCTACAAAGGCTCTCCCCCAGAATGTGCTGGAAAACCTAAGCCAATTGACTATAGAAATAAACACAATCTAAGCGTAATAGGAGTAAGCAACAATTCCACGCTTAATTTGGTCAATAGACGACTGGGCGGTTGCTGAGAGTTCGTCGGGATTTACTTTAGAGATTTGTTCCAGAAGGTCAATGGTCTGCTTGCACCATCGAATGAAGTCTCCAGCTAGCATGCCCGTTTGTTTGAGAACCGTGTCAAGTCTTGATCCTGTAGCCCATCGGTGCATTTGCAATGCCATGGCCGAATCAGGCTCGGATGACAGCGGTAAATTATGCGCTTTAGCCAGTGCCTGGAGGTCGTCCCAAACTTCTAGGGTTTCATTGAAGACTGCAACAAACTCCCCCTTAGGCATTTTAGGAGCGAGACCATCATCATCTCTTCTAGCTTCATAGACCAATGAAGCCGCAATGGCCGCTAGCGTCTGAGCATCTACGTGATGCCAAACCCTTCTGCCAATACATTCTGCAACCAGCAGATCTCGTTCACCATAAATCTTGGCTAGTTTTTGACCTGATTCAGTTATTTCAAGATCTCCTGAAACCTCTGAAACATATTCAAGTTCAATCAGCACTTCGGTGATTCGATCGAAAGTCTTTGCCACCTGATTAGTTCTTGATTCAATTTGCTTGATTATGGCTGCAGTTTCTCTTTCAAGTTTGTACCAACGCTCACCCCAACGTGAATGAGCTTCTCTATCTGGACAAGCATGGCAAGGGTGTGAACGTAATTCACGTTTGAGATTAGTAACTTTTATTTCAAGTTGTCTCATGCCTTTAGTTTGTCTAAGGTCATTTCTTCTTGCTTGTCGACCAGACTGAGCAATCTCACGCTCAAGATCACTAACCTGTCGACGCAAGGTTGCATACTGCCTAAAATCCCCAACATGACATTTCATGGACTCTTCGTAACCATCTAGCGAGGCTTGCTTCTCTCTAATGACTCTAGCTAAACCAACCACAGACCTATCCGCTTGAAATTGAGCAAAGGAGGTTTCTAATACTTCTCTTGATCTTCTTTGTCCAAATGCTTCGATTAGGTTAACCGCCATGTTGAAAGTAGGTCGGAAAGAAGAAATAAGCGGATAAGTTCTCTTTGAAGCTAAACCCGCCACATATGTTGGATCAAGGTTTGCAGCCCACTGAATAACCGAGTGTCCTTCAACGTCAATTCCTCGTCTACCAGCTCTTCCAGTTAGCTGCGTGTATTCGCCTGGGGTTATCTGCACTCGACCTTCACCGTTGAACTTATCTAAACGATCCAAAACAACTGTTCGCGCTGGCATGTTTATACCTAGAGCAAGTGTCTCGGTTGCAAATACAACTTTGACAAGCTTTCGAAGAAAGAGTTCTTCCACTACCTCTTTGAAAGCTGGTAATAATCCTGCGTGATGGGCCGCAACTCCACGCTCTAATGCGCTTAACCACTCGAAGTAACCTAAGGCTGCTAAATCTTCATCAGCGATAGAGCCACACTTCTCCTCCGCTACTCTGCGGATGATTTGCTTGTCTTCAGGTTTAGTTAGACGAATACCAGAGGCTAGGACAGATTGCACGGCTGCTTCACAGCCAGCTCTTGAGAAGATAAAGAAGATTGCAGGCAGTAGATCAGCCTCGTCCAAGATTTCAATAATCTCTGGCTTACTGGCCTTATAGATACGTCCCATGTTGCGGTCAGGAAACCCAGTATGTCCGCGTCTGCCTCGGATTGGCTTGTTCACAGGTTGTCGCATCTTGTTGGCATGACGTTGAACCAAATCGACGTTTACTCTAAGTTCCTTATCTGAATCATCAAAGAGAGGAATAAGTTCATCACCAAACAGAACATGCTGATTCAAAGGAACAGGTCTTACTTCCGAAACAATTACTGTCGTGCCACCTTGAACTTCATCCAGCCAGGCACCAAACTCTTCAGCATTTGAAACAGTTGCGCTTAGTGAGACCACTTTCACATCTTTTGGCAGGTGGAGAATTACCTCTTCCCAGACCGCTCCCCTAAACCGATCGGCTAGGTAGTGCACCTCATCCATAACTACATAGCCGAGGCTGATAAGTGAATTGGAGTTTGCATAAATCATGTTGCGCAACACTTCTGTGGTCATCACTAGTATCTGCGCGTCTGAATTGATGTTCGTATCACCAGTTAGCAAGCCAACTCGATCAGAGCCATATCTTGACTTGAGTTCTGCGTACTTTTGATTGCTTAGCGCTTTGATTGGTGTGGTGTAGAAAACCTTAAGTTCTTTTTCAACCGCTAAGTGAATAGCGAACTCTCCCACAATGGTTTTTCCAGCTCCGGTTGGAGCAGCAACCAAAACACCTTGACCTTCGGCGAGGGCCTGGCAGGCTTTCTCTTGAAAATCGTCTAAAGGAAACTTGATGATGTTGCGAAAGCTCTCCAAACTCGGATGGGCTTTATTCTTTTTTGCTTTAGCGAATCGTTCTGCTGGAGTTAGTTCTTGCTCCATTAGGAGATTTCTTCAGGCTTATAGTTAGTTGCTAGATCAACTGAACTAAGTGCGTTTTTGGCCTTGATAGCTCTTCGCTTGTCATTACCTAGAGCGATGGCTGCAGATAGGTAGTAGAAGGCCAACAGAGGAATCATTAGCAAGAACATTGAGATTGGGTCAGATACCGGTGTTGCTAGAGCACCAATTAGTGAAATCAAAAACACAGCTGGTCGCCAACCCTTAAGGATGCTCTTGCCACTTAGGGTTCCGACCACATTTAGTAAAACCAAAATAGCTGGCAGCACAAAAGCTAAACCGAACACCAGCAATACCCGAACAGTAAACAAAACATACTCTGAGGCATTGATTACGTTAGAGCTTCCTTCGGGAGTGAAACCTAGAAGTGATCTCACAAAGCCTGGGAAAAGCCACCAACCAAAATAGGCTCCCCCTAGAAACAACGGTGTGCTTGTTAGAGCGAAGGCGATGGTGTATTTACGTTCACGCTTTTTAAACGCTGGTGCAACAAAAGCCCAGATTTGATAAAGCCAGAATGGGCTAGTAATGAACAACCCGATGAAAAATGCTACTTGAAAATGTAAATCGAAAGCGGAAACTACAGAGCCAAAGTTGACAGTCGCATTCACATTAGCTTCTTGGGCAACTCGAATGATGGGTTTTTGAAGTTCTGCGAAGACATAATCAAATAACTGCCAACCGGCTAGCGTTCCAGCGAGTATGGCAAATGCAGATCGAAAAAGTCTTTTTCGTAACTCACGGAGGTGCCCCGAGAGTTTCATCCTCTTATCGGGGTTGCGGCGAAGAGCCATTAGTCTTTTTTAGGTTGTTCTTTCTCAGAACTAGCCTTCTTGTCCTCTTCGCGCTCATCGCCCATCTGCTTCATTTCCTTGCGGAAAATACGCATTGATTCACCAAGACTCTTAGCAAATGATGGAAGCTTAGGAGCTCCCCAAATGATGAGAACAACAAGGATGATGAAACCTAAGTGCCAGCCTTCTAAACGCATAAATCAAACCTTACTTCTTGGGATTACGGGCTTTTGAACCAGTGCCTTCAAGCCTACGCTGTCTGTCCAACCTAGATCGTTGAAGAGCACTTAGTTCAATCTTAAGGGTTTTTGACTTCTGAGTAATTGGGTCTAAGGATCTATTTACTCTGATAGCGGAAGCCCTCAGCTTCAAGCCAACAACAGCAAGGGCTACCAATGTGGCAAGGGTCAAAAAGCCATAGACGAACCACCAGATGTTGACCATTTACTCGGCATCCTTAGGTGTGGTCGAGGTTGATTCGCCAAGGGCATTCAGGGCAAAGTCTCTAACTGCTGTTTTCGCGGATTCAGGGGCGATAATTCGAGCTGCTCCTCCGAATCGAGCGATAACTCTTCCCAGGTTTCTAACATCGCCAACCTTGATCTTGAAGCGCTTGACTGTTTTGCTAACACTTTCAGGTTCTTCAACCGGTTTGAAATCAAAGATAAGTGAGTAGGCCTCAGGATCAACTTCCAAGGTGACTACTGTGTCTGATTCGGAAGCTGTGTAAATCTCGTCAACCAGTTCAGCATTACGAGCATCTTCACTAATAGGAATCTGGGTAGGCAATGCATTCCTCATTCGATCCAATCTGAATGAGCGAACACCTTTGTTGATTGGACACCAAGCTCGTAGATAAAACAACTCACCCTGGGCATCAATTCTTAGAGGCTCCATGAAGCGGTTCAGAGTGGTTTCACCTTTTAAGTTCAGGTAGTCGCAGGTGATACTTACCCCTGCAGCTATTGCGTCTTTGAGAGTAACTAGATCGCTATCTCTGAAGCCACCCTCGATAAGCACTGTGTTCTTTTTTCCCGATTGTGAACCCATTGAAAGTATTCTCTTTAGTTCTTCAATCTCAGCATTGTCAACAAGCCCTGGTAGTGAACCCAGGTAAACAAGTCCAGCCGATAACGCAGATGCTTGACGAGAAGAAAGCCTTGGAACTTCTTCGATGGCATGGCTGAAGGAATAATCAATAGAGATATAACCATCTTTAAGGTCATCGGCGTCTAGATAGTATTTGCCATCCATGTTCGATTTCATCAAATCTGTGAAGCTAATCATTCTTACTGCTTTTATGAGTTCTTTGCGTGAGACTTTGAAATGGTCCATCAATTCTTCGATTGTGTACATCTGTCCATCAACCAAAAGACCAGTCAGAGCCAGCATTAGATTAAAGCGGTCTGTGTCATCTAGCTTTTCATTTTCAGCCATGAAGATCAGCAACCTTCCTGAATCCAGCTCGAACCAGATCTGCTAGTTGCTTAGGCTCAACAACCTCAATTTGATCGGCATACTCACGAAGCTGTTCGGCAAGTACATAAACATCGTGATAATTGATTCGATGTATGTTGTCTTTCTTATCGGCTACTAGATCAAGTTCATATCTAAACCAAGCCTCGCTACCTGGTGTAACACTAAGCACGGCCTCTTGACTCTTGGCATGCTCATTCAAAGACTCCACCGCAGCATCAAGAACATGTTGTTCAGGTGCCTCAAATGTTACGGGGCTCCTTTTTGAATCGAGAATCTGAGTTACTGGGCTGACGATTCGACGAAGCATAAAGTTGCGAGGCTCTTTTCTATATTCGTCATATCCAAGAACTAGCCACTGGCCGCCAATAGATCTGAGAACCCAAGGCTCAACTGTTCTTGTCTTTATCTCACCGGTCTCAGGATTTCTGTAATCAAAATTCACAGTGATGTTCTCTGTGACAGCAAATTCAAGTTCTCTAAGACTTGGTTCGAAGGCCTGAATTTTTGGTGATATACCAACGATGTCAGAGGAATTTCCAACCACACCTAAAGCACGTAACTTAGTAATTCCTCGGCTTGCCTCTGATGAAAGAGATCCACCAGCCCAAGCCTGCGCAGCTAGGTTCAAAAGAGCCAGCTGTCTAGGAGTCAGTTTCACATCTGTAGGCCAAGAGAATGTTTCTCGCTTGATTTTGTAAAAATAGATTTGGTTGTTTTCATCTTCAACCTCGGGAATTTCACCATCGATGAGTATTCCCAGTTGCCTGAGAGCTGCTTTGTCACGATCAAATTTCTTCTCTAAAGCTGGATTTACTTTGCCTGGAGTGTAATCAGCGTCGTAGCCTGGCACAGATGACAGAATTTGGCTCTTAGTTAGTCCATTTTTCGCATAGAGCAGGACACAGGTCAAATTGAATAGTCGCTCGGGTTTACCGAGGTCAAAGTCATCATCTGATTTTGAAGACATTAAATCCTTTTGACTACTTGTTGATGCCTAGAACGTCAATGACGAAAATCAAGGTTGCGTTAGGAGGAATTGAGCCTTGGCCGCTTTTTCCGTATGCCTCTGATGGAGGCATCACAGCAACAACCTGTGAACCAACAGTTACACCCTCAAGTGCCTTGACAAAGCCAGGAATCAATCCATCAGTTGAAAGAGTGAAAGTTGCAGGGCTAGCCGAGCTCTGAGCATCACGAGCTACCCAAGACGAGTCAAATGGTTCACCAATGCTGTCAGACCAAACCCAGCCAACATAGTGAACTGTAATGGAGTCCCCAACCTTCAACACTTCACCGCGGCCAGTGATCAGAGTCGATCTCTTGAATTCTGTTGGAGCTGAGAAGTTTGGTTGCACAATGCCTGGTTGGTTTGTCTTTGGAGCTAACACAACTGCAGGGAATCCAGACTCTGGTGAGTTAGCTGAACCGTTTGCATAAGGAAGGTAAACCTTTCGAAGCGCAAGAACAAATAGTGAGCCTTCTGGATCATCCTCTGATGCAGGTAGTGCGAAGGTCACAATAGATCCTTGCTTTACTCCGCTTAGTGCGTCACAGTAAACCTTGGAGTCAGTTGCGTTGAAAACCTGAGAAGCCGAATCAGTACCATCAAATTTGTTGGCTGCTAATTGCAAACCTGAGGTTGATGAGAAAACCGCGTAGTCGATGTTAACTAACTGGTTACCTGTGAAGGTAGGTCCTGTTCCTTCAACAACTACTTTTGTTTGAGAAGTCTTGATGCCAGCCAAAGCTGACTTCACAGTGCCGCCTGGTGCCGCGGTAGGAAATTCAACGGTAGGAACAGTCTTATCTTTAGCAGTTACCTTGACTGCGTCAATTTCAGATCCACCCTTATAGGTTTCACAAGCTTTAGATAAACCATCGAAAGCTTGGACTTCTGGAGTGCCAGAAGACATGCAGCCGGATAGGGATACGGCTAAAGCTGAGGAGATTAGAAGGGCTGTAATTTTTGACACGGGTGACTACTTTCTATGGATTCGCTCTAGTTTACTCGGCGTTTTCGTCAAATCCCTTAAGCGTCGCTTCTGCTGCATTTTGGGCAGATCGCAAGGATTTCCGAAGTTTCTTCTCACTTATTGATCTCTCCCCAACATGCTCAGGGTTCCAAACTGCTAGGTCTTCATCTTCGAATTCGGGTTTATTGCGTCTACTGAAGCTTGGCAATACTGCACCAGGGGCTAATCGCCTAGCAGTGAGTAAGAACCCAGTGTGGCCACCCATTCTGTGTTCGGGCCTTACAGCCAGACCTTGCAGATGCCAACCTCTAACCAATGACTCAAATGCTTCAGGCTCTGCGTAAAGTTCGCTTGATCTAATTTCCTCGGCCACTCGTGATAGTTGGGTAACTGTTGCGACGTAGCAGATAAGCACTCCACCTGGAGCAAGTGCTGTGGAGGCCTGTTCGATACATTCCCATGGCGCAAGCATGTCTAGAACAATTCGATCCACTGAACCTGCGCCTAAGTGGTTTGAGAGTTCAAGTTCTAGGCTGCCAATTCGAACGTCCCAGTTTTTAGGTTCATAACCGAAATGAGTACTCACATTTGCTTTAGCAATATCTGCAAACTCACTTCTTCTTTCAAACGAAGTCAAATGGCCTTCTGATCCGATGGCCCTTAGCAAATACATGCTCAAGGCTCCTGAGCCAACTCCAGCTTCGACAACTCTAGCCCCAGGAAAAATATCTCCCATAGTTACGATGCTGGCTGCATCCTTTGGATAGACAATTGCTGCTCCCCTAGGCATTGATAAAACAAAGTCAGTTAGCAATGGTCTAAGCGCTAGATATTCAACACCTGCTTGATTAGCGATAACTGAACCATCTGGTTTGCCGATGATCTCATCGTGCATGATATCTCCACGGTGTGTGCCAAAGCGGGCACCTGCAACCAAAGTGATTGTGTTAAGTCTCCCCTTGGGACCAGTTAGTTGAACTCTTTCTCCGGCGACAAAAGGACCGCGATGTTTTCTGGGCTTGTCGCTCATTTAATTAGCTTTCTTAGCTGTTTATAGCTAACGCCTTCGAGAGTTGTCCAGAGAATACGGCCATCTTTTTCTGGAATGGGAATGACATTCGGAATACCAATTGCATAGGTGCCAGCAGCTTCTGCTGAGGCTAACCCTGTGCTGGAATCTTCGAAAGCAATGCAATCTTTAGGTGCAAAACCTAAAAGAGCCGCTGCCTTTTCATAAGGCTCTGGATGAGGCTTGCCGCGGCTAACATCATCACCTGCAACAATCACGTCGAAAGAGTCGAAAGGTATCGCATCTACTACCTGCTGAGCCATTCTGTGCAGAGACATCGTTACAAGAGCTGTTTTGACATTGTGTTTCTTCAGATCAAGTAAAAGCTCCTTAGCCCCTGGTCGCCAAGGAATAACGCGAGCTAACTTGCTTTGAACCTCGTTTGTCAGACGGTTCACGATTTCATGGGTTTCAAGTGGGATATTGGCTCGGTCTTTCAATACTTGAGAAGACTGATCAAGGCTCATCCCAACGATGCCTAGCCCGTCTTCATGAGTCCAAGTGCCTTCATGCTCAGCAGCCAAAGCCTGCTCGCTAGCCATCCAATATGGCTCGGAATCGATGAGTGTGCCGTCCATGTCAAACAGAACGGCAAAGGATGGCTTGCGACCTAACATAATGTGAAAAGTCTAATCTGCTGGAATGAATTAGAGTTCTTATGACTACATGTGAAATGGTGATTGATTGAACGAGACTTCTAATATCTTCAGCGGCCGAGTGTTGATTATTGCTCTGGACGGTTGGACAGACGCTGGTATGGCTTCTACTGGAGCAGTATCTTATATAAAAGAGAAACTTTCATCCGAATTGCTGCTGGCTTTAGATGACCAGGATTACTTCGATTTGCTAAGACAAAGACCAATTATTGTTCTTGACGAGCATGGGGAACGCGATTTCATTTGGCCAAGTATTGAACTCTTTGGGCCAGGACCGAAGTCCGAGGTTCAACAAAAAGATCTAAGCCTTTACTTTCTAACGGGACAAGAACCTGCTTTGCAGTGGCAATTCCTCATCACCGAGCTCTTAGAGATTATTGAGGACAGGGACATTCAGTCAGTAATCATGTTGGGCTCTCTCGCCGCTGAAACTCCACATTCAAGACAAATCAAGATTTATAAGAACAGTCAAACTGCTTCAGTTAGAAATGCACTGGGAATTGAAAGAAGTAACTATGACGGTCGAGCAGGATTTATCTCTGTCCTTGGTCACGCCATAGAAAAAGCAGGCATTCCTACTATCTCTATATGGGCTCAGGTCCCCCACTATGTGGCATCGATGCCTTCGCCTAAAGCAGCTCTAGCTCTAGTCAATGATTTAGAAATCATGCTTGGCTTCACAGTGGATCACAAAGAGATACTTGAATCTGCTTTTGAATGGGAAAGATCGGTAGACACTTTTGCCGAAGGTGATGAGGATCTACTCAATTACATTGCTGGCTTAGAGCGTAGTCGTGACGAAGCTGAGGCTGAGGAAATGACCACAGACCAATTGGCTTTAGAGTTTGAAAAGTTCTTGAGACAGAACGAAGGTGAAGCTGGTCCGCCACAGAGCTAAGCAGTAATCCAACCATTACTCAGCATCACTAGCAGGGCGATTCCGACTACCAAGCGCCAGATCACAAAAGGCATAAATGAACCTTTGTTCAAATACTTTAGTAATCCAGCGATAACAACGTATCCGACAATAAACGATGTAACTGTGGCGATGATTGTTCCAGTTAAAGTCTCTGAGTCCAGATACTGATAACTGTCTTTGAACTCAATAAGTCCACTGGCTAGTACCGCAGGTATTCCAATCAAGAAGCTAAATCTTGCAGCAGCTGCTCTGGTGAACCCAGCGAAAAGACCAAAGCTGATGCTGGCTCCTGATCTTGAAATGCCAGGAATAACAGCGAGAGCTTGGCTAAGCCCAAAACCTAGAGCTGTATTGAAGTTCATTTCCTTCACAAGCTTCTCTTTGCGACCGTATTTGTCAGCTAAGTACAAAATCATGGCAAACAAGATCATGGTGAATGCCACGACCCAAAGTGTTCGAACTGTCTCTTGGATGAAAGTTCTTAACATGAACCCGATGACACCAACAGGGATTGAGGCAAGTATGACTAGCCAGGCCATCTTGTAATCGGCATTATCGCGAGCCTTTGAGTTGAATAATCCCTTGAACCAGGCACCTAAAAGTCTTGAGATATCTTTAGCAAAATAAATCAAAACTGCGGCTTCGGTGCCTAGTTGGATTGTTGCTATAAATGCAGTAGTTGCTGAGTTCTTGTCAGAGAGACCTTTGACTTGCATCAACTCAGAAAAGATCTGAACGTGGGCACTAGATGAAACAGGTAGGAACTCTGTAAGACCTTGGATAAGCCCAAGAATTATTGCTTCAAATAAACTCATGACCAGTCGTCGTCATCTTCTGCTAACTCCATAGGAAGAATCTCGCCGAACTGATCTGAAACAGCTTCTTCATAATCTAAAAACGCGGTCTTTAAATGCTCATATGTTGCCACCACGGCCGGGTCATCGCTACCTCGACCTGAAGACATCGCTTCATAATGTCTTTCTAAGGCAGCCACCAAACTGTTTAGAGTGTTGCGTGCGTCTTGAGCCATAAGTCAAAACTACTCCTGGTTTAGATAAATGTGAGTAAATACCAGCCAAAGAGTTTTCAGGTATTCGTAGTAACATTTAGAACTGGTGCTTAGAGATAGGCAGCAAACCTTAGGTCCGGGTGGCGAAATGGTAGACGCGCTAGCTTGAGGTGCTAGTCCTCGCAAGGGGGTAGGGGTTCAAGTCCCCTTTCGGACACGTAGTTTGAGACAGCTACTACAGAGCCTCGGTGAATACATCGGGGCTCTGTTCAATTCCTAAACAAATCTACAAAGTTACTGAATGTTTATTCCCTAAGCCACTTCAGGTGAGATAATGAAGATAACAAGTGAAATCTGGATGGTCATCATGCGTATATTTCGAGTTCTGACAGTATTCGGCCTTCTGCTAGGTCTAACTTCTAGCGGCGTGGCACAGGCCACAACTCCCCCTGGTCGCTACGTCTCTCTGCTGATCCAAGACACAGGTGGCTTCACCCTCCAAGAGTACGCTTTCTCAAGAACCCCAACAGTTTTGTATAGCGATGGCCTTTTGATTGTTCCGGTTAAAGTACACACTATGCAGTATCCAGGTCAATTTGTGAATGCTTTCTTACAAAAACGAGAGCCAGCTGCGGTTCCTAGAATCTTAGATGCAGCAAGAAAAGTTAATCTGATGGATCCTAAATTCGATTGGGGCATGCCTTGGATAGTTGATGTTAGCGACACAACATTTGTTACCCAGATATCCGCAAAAGCACCTCAAACCAGGTTTTCGATCTATGCGCTTGGATATGACCAAGATGTGCAACCTAAGTCAAAACTTGATGCACGCAAGGCAGCTTCAAAGTTTAGAGATAAGGTCGAATCATTCAGCTCTGAGTTGATGTGGACAAAATCCAGACCTACTGTTTGGAAGCCAACAAAGTGGCTATACATGGCATCCGAAGCCACCCCAGATACATCAGTTACAAAGATTTACAAGTGGATCGGTTCAAAGCCGCTGCAATGGACTCAATACTGTATGGAAATGACTGCTGCTGAGAACATAAAATTCAATTCACTGCTTCCTAAGTTGAATTCTGCATCAAGATTCAGCTCAAACGGTAAGACATGGAGACTTACCGTGCGACCGGTATATCCGCACGAAACAGGTTGTCAGTCACTAATCAGATAGTTCAAGTTGTAAACTGCTCCATAATGTCCAATGTTGAAAATCCAAATATTTCAGAGGCCGCTCACTATTCCCTCGAGGTGGCCCGTGAGCGCATTGCTGGCAAAAAACTCTTTGTTCTAACTGGAGCTGGCCTCAGCACAGATTCTGGAATACCTGACTATCGAGGTCAAGGTCGGGTAGCTAGACACCCGATGACTTATGACACCTTCATAGGCTCATTCGAAGCCCAGCAAAGATACTGGGCTAGAAGTTTTGTCGGCTGGTCACGAATAGCCTCGGCTTCCCCAAACCCTGGACACTTGGCTTTATCTAAGGCAGAAGAACAAGGAAAAATCTCCGCGCTTGTGACACAAAACGTAGATGGCTTACATCAAGCAGCTGGCAGTAAAGCTGTGATTGATTTGCACGGCAGGCTCGATCAAGTTATCTGCATGGGCTGTCGGAATTCCATCTCAAGAATTGAGATGGATGATTTGCTACAAAAGCTCAACCCAGCATTAGTAAAAGATGAACAGGTTGAATTCACTCCAGATGGCGATGCAGATGTTCAAGGAACAGAGAATTTCATCGTGCCTAGTTGTGCTAAGTGCAACGGAGTCTATAAGCCGGATGTTGTTTTCTTTGGTGAATCTGTTCCTGTGCAACGAGTTGAGCAAGCTTTAGCAAAACTTGCAGAATCTGATGTACTCCTGGTAGCAGGAACATCACTGACTGTGAACTCCGGATACCGTTTTGCTAAACAAGCAGTGAAGTCCCAAAAGTCCATCGTCATTGTCAACATAGGTCCTACCAGAGCCGATGCTCTAGCAAATGTAAAAATCGAAGCCAGCACTTCGCTGGCTCTAGAAAGGCTCTTAGTTGACTGAAACTACTCTTGGCTTGCTTCGTCACGGCCAAACTGACTGGAACATAGATCTAAGGCTGCAGGGTTCAACGGATATTCCTCTGAATGAAACTGGCAAAGCTCAGGCACTAACAGCAGCAGCGCATCTACACCCAGAGAATTGGGATGTGATCATCACTTCTCCCCTTTCAAGAGCTAGAGACACTGCAGCTATTGTGGCGCAATCACTCGGAATGCAGGTTGTCATTGTTCCTGAACTAATTGAACGTTCCTTTGGCACAGCAGAGGGAATGGACCATGCTTCTTGGCGCAAGCTCTATGAAAGCCATGTTCCAATCGAAGGACTGGAATCTTTAGAAGATCTAAAGGCTAGAACTTTGCTGCTACTTGACCTGATAGCAAATGAATACTCAGGACAGAGAGTATTGGCCGTATCTCATGGAGCTTTTATTAGAAAAGTTCTAAATATCGTTAGCGAGGGTGAACTCCCTCGCGAAGGTGAACGTCTCAGCAATGCTTCGTTGAACAGATTCATGCATGCTGATGGAATTTGGACGATAAGTGATTACCGTCCGGAATCTCTAGGAATCTAATTCAGCAAACTGTGCAAGCAGAGCTTCAGCTGATTTGTTCCAATCGAACTGGTTGGCCTGAGTGATTGATTTCTTTGAAGCTGAAAGCCAGCTAGCTTGATCTTCTAAACTCTTCACAGCCTTAGCAAACTCTTCTGGAGAGTCAGGATTGAAGTAAGTTCCTGCACTTGAGGCCACCTCAGAGAAAATGTCCAAGTTAGAGACAACCACTGGAGTGCCAAGCTGCATAGCCTCAACTAGTGGGATTCCGAAACCTTCATCTTTGCTTGCTGAGACTAGTGCGAAAGCAGATGACAGAAGGTCTTTGTATTCCTGATCCGAAACGCCTTCATGTAGAACCAAGTCAACTTCAAGGCTTTTAGCCAGTGCTTGAAGTTGAGCCTTTCTAGACGAAGAGATCTTACTTAGAAAGTGCAATCTGTAGCCAGGAAGCAGTGCTGCGCCTTTAACTAGGGTTTCGACATTCTTGTAGGGCATGAAAGATCCTATGTAAATCAAATCCTTGGATGCAGGGAAAGTTCTTGGTTCAACAACCGTGTGCTTATCCGGAGCGTTGTATACAACGGCAACAGGCTTGGTAGCTAGACGATGCTTTTTAATCAACTGCATTGTTGTTTTCGAGACGGTAGCAATTGCGTCTGCTCTGTTTAGGAGCCAGCGTTGTGGTTGGTAACTCAGGTGATATAAGCGCCACACTCCCCTGATAAGCAGATTGAGATCCTGAGGAGGTTTGCGATGCCGGTAATAAATCAAGTCGTGCAAGGTCAGTATGAGTTTGTACTTGCGACCAAAGCTGCCCATGACTTGCATTGGTGAGAATACGTGAGTTACTCCAAGCAGGTTTAGTTTCTTAGCCACGAAAAACTCTGTGATTGATTGAGGGTTGTTTAGCACAACATACTCAACATCTTTGGGAAGAGAATCTAATTGTCGAAGGTCATGGACTATTGCTACTACCTTGACCTTGTCTGCTAGCGCTTTGAATAGTTCTGCACTGAATCTACTGATTCCATCGGGGCGGTCAATCCTGATGAACCTGGCATCAAAATGCAGAGTTTTCATTGTTAGCGCAACTTCGCTAAGAAGCCATTCATAACATCTACCGCCTCTTGAGCAGCCTCATAGTGAACCAAATGTCCGCAACCTTTGATTTCATAAACTTCTGCATTTGCCATTGATTTAGCTAGTTCAACAACAGTGTAGACAGGAGTGATCTCATCTTGGTCGGCAGCAATCATTAAAACTGGCTTAGTAATCTTCTTGACATACGGTGTGACCACATTTTTGATAGAGGCAACATAGCTTTCCCAGTTGACTTGGGGGTTAGCGAAACTATTGAAGTGTTTGCGATGGACCTGCTTGATCCACTTTCTAAGTTCTTTATTCTTTGACTTCGTCGTGAAAGCTGACATCGAATCAACTAACAGGTATGTCTTTGCCATTCGCATTCCGATGTTCTCTGGCACTACGTGAGCGACCCAGTAGTAGAACTTAACGAACTCGAGCAAGAACTTTGAGATTCCTCCAACTTTTCCCCCACCCACAGGGTTTACCAGAATCACACTTTCAAATAGATCATGCTCAGCTTCGCATGAGCTAATTATTAGAGTCCCAAAGGAGTGCCCAACACCTATGGGTTGAACGAGGCTGATTCCCTTCAAGAATTTGTATAACCATTGAGTGTATGCATCTAGGTTGTGCACACTCTTTAGCGGCTCTGACTCTCCAAAACCAGGTAAGTCGGGAACATAGACGTTATAGTCGGTGAATCCCCCAGCAAAGGCTTCCAAGCCATGGTGATCGCCTCGGTAACCGTGAACAAGGACTAGGTTCTTGGCTTTGTCTGGCGAAACCGTAGTTGCTGGGTATAGCCAATAACTCGTGAGCGCTGAGCCTACGGACACACTCTTAGCCACTGCTCTAGTTTGAGCATCAGCCATTAATTGCGCGGACGTTTTCATTCTCTGTTTTCCATACCTAAATCTCTCTACCAATTCTACCTAGCCCTTTAGAAGACATAGAACTGCTCGCCTAGCGGGCAATGTCTGAGTTGCCAAGTAGTCTTTTGCTGTGAATGACTCAACGAACAAACCGCAACTTCCTGACTGGCTAGGTACTATCGCTGTATTTGATACAGAGACAACCGGCTTGAATCTTTCCCAAGATCGAATTGTTACCGCAGCTCTGCACCGTATGAACTCAAACGGCGAGATTCTGCCAGGCGGCTATGACTGGGTGTTGAATCCAGGCATTCCGATTCCTGAGATAGCAAGCAAGGTTCACGGCTTCTACGACAAGCACGTCCAATCTGCGATGCCAGCATCTGTCGGTGTGCCAGAGATAGTAAATGCGATTGCCGCCTGCTTTGCAGAAGGTATACCTGTGTTGGCCTACAACGCAGCATACGATTTTACGATTCTTCACTACGAGGCTCTTCGTAATAATGTTGCTCCGCTCACCTTTGGCACAGTTATCGATCCGCTTGTTATTGATAAAACAATCGATAAGTACCGCAAGGGCAAGAGAAACCTAGTCTCAGCAGCAGAGCGTTACCAAGTTGAGCTGCTTGCAGCTCACACAGCAAAAGATGACGCTGTAGCTGCAGGTCACGTTGGCTTGGCAATGTTGAGGTATTTCTCTGCCCAAGAGAAACCTGTTGTGCCTTTCCCAGATTCAGCACAAAGCCTTCACGATCAACAGGCTAAATGGGCGGATGAAATTGAAGCTAGTTATGCCAAGTGGCGTCAAACGGATGTGCCTGACTACAAACCGGTGTTTGGCTGGCCGGTCAAGAACCTTAGTTAAAGAAAAAATGGACCTCGATGAGGTCCATTTTCATTTGGAATCAGATTAGTTCTGAGTACCGAAGTTCTTGTATCTAGCGTTGAAGCGCTCAACACGACCTGCTGAGTCCATGATTCTCTGCTTACCTGTGTAGAACGGGTGAGACTCTGAAGAGATTTCAACGTCGAATACTGGGTAAGAGTTGCCATCTTCCCATTCAATTGTCTTGTTGCTGGTGACAGTTGAGCGGGTAAGGAACGCAACACCTGATGCTAGGTCACGGAATACGACGGTCTCGTACTTTGGGTGGATATCAGCCTTCATAAGAAAACTCTTTCAATTCAAAAGGGATGTAGTGCACTTTGGCACTTGGATAAGACTACACCAAATACTAGGAGTTTTGCCAGTAGCTACTTTGCCCGAACTGCGAATCTGCCGCCTTGAAAGGCCACTTCAAGGGGTAATCCATAGGCTTCACTTAGTTTTTCGGTGGTCAAAGTGTGATTTATTGGACCGCTTGCGATTATTCTCCCCTGGTTTAGAACCAATGCGTGGGTGAAACCTGCTGGGATCTCCTCAAGGTGATGGGTGACCATAATGATGGCTGGAGCAGCTGGGTGGGAAGCATATCCGCTGAGAATCTTGATGGTGGACTCACGTGCACCGATGTCGAGGCTAGCTACCGGTTCATCGAGAAGCAAAAGCTCTGGATCTGGCATCACAGCTCGTGCAATCTGAACTCTTTTGCGTTCACCATCACTTAGTGTTCCAAAAGGTCGGTCAGAGTACTCACTGAGGTGCCATTCGGTTAGCACTCTCCTAGCTCTTCGTTCGTCGACATCTTCATACATTTCCTTAAATCTGCCGGTTACAGCATAAGAAGCAGTCATCACAGCATCTAGAACTGTTTCTGAGTTGGGTATCCGACTGGCAATTGCGGTGGAAGCAAAGCCCACTCGGGTGCGAAGTTCAAATACATTGATCTCCCCTAAGGCCTCACCTAGCACTCTTGCTGTTCCTGTGCTTGGCTGTAACTGCGCGGCTGCAATCTTGAGCAATGTGGTCTTGCCAGCTCCGTTAGGGCCGACAATTACCCAGCGTTCGTTGTCTTGGACAGTCCAGTTGATTCCATCCAGGATTGTCTTACCTGAGCGTTGAACACTGACGTTGTTGAGAGCTAGGACTTCATTCATATGATTTCAGCCTAGGCTATGCATAATTTATGACATCAAAAGACACACACAGCGCTGCTGAGGGCTAGGTTCGAGATTTTAGGCATTAAGGTTTGTTTATGAGTCTGAGTCCACGAATGCTAGTTATCTTCGATGTCGACTCCACTTTAATCGAGCAGGAAGTCATTGAACTTCTAGCAGATTGTGCTGGCAAAAGATCTGAAGTTGAAGCTGTCACTGAAAGAGCCATGAGCGGAGAACTTGACTTCACCGCTAGTTTGAAAGCTCGTGTTCGCCACCTCGAAGGCTTACCTGAGACTGTTATCGAAGAGACCCTTGCCAAGTGTTCTATTACTAAAGGAGCAAAGCAACTAATTGCAGCCATTCATTTAGCCGGTGGAAAAGTTGGTGCTGTTTCCGGAGGCTTCTCACAACTGCTTGATCCTTTGGCTAAAGAACTAGAACTAGATTTTCACCGAGCCAACACTTTAGAAGTTGTTGAAGGTTACTTGACTGGAGATGTAACTGGTCCAATTATTGATAAACCGGCTAAGGCCACAGCTCTGATTGAATGGGCTCAATCACTTGATCTCGATTTGAAATACACCGTTGCTATTGGCGATGGTGCAAATGATTTAGACATGATGGCTGCAGCAGGATTAGCCATCGGCTTTAATGCCAAGCCTAGGGTTCGCAAAGCTGCGGATATTATTTTGGATTCAGCTGACCTAAGTGAAGCTATAGGTTTACTGGGTCTTTAGTGACCGGTTGAATGCAAACCACCGTCAACGTGAATGATTTCACCTGTAGTCATTGGGAACCAGTCACTTAGTAGCGCAACGATTCCTCTTGCCGCAGGCTCAGTGTCCGCTAGCTCCCAACGAAGTGGAGCGCGATCTACCCAAATGTCTTCCATGCTAGAAAAACCAGGAATGCTCTTACCAGCAGGAGTTCTAAGTGGACCAGCAGAAATTAAGTTGACACGAATGTTGTCTTTACCCAAGTAACGAGCAAGATATCTTGAAGTTGATTCGAATGCGGCTTTAGCAACACCCATCCAGTCATACACAGGCCATGAAACAGAAGCATCGAAGGTAAGGCCTGCAACAGATGAGCCTTCTCTCAAGATTGGCTTAGCGGCCATGGTGATTGACTTTAGTGAATAAGCAGATACCTGAACAGCTGTTGCAACATCTGGCCATTCGGTTTCAAGGAAGTTGCCTCCAAGAGCTGTGCCAGGAGCGAATGCGATTGCATGCACGATGCCATCTAGGTGAGGTAGGTGCTCAAGAACTCTGCTTGGCAATGCAGCAAGGTCTTCGTCGTTTGTAGCATCAAGTTCGATTACAGGACAAGGGGTTGGTAAGCGAAGGGCGATTTTCTCTGTGATTGCCATCATTCGGCCATAAGAAGAAAGCACAATTTCTGCACCTTGCTCTTGAGCCAAGCG
This sequence comes from Rhodoluna sp., assembly GCA_026393335.1. Taxonomy (GTDB): domain Bacteria; phylum Actinomycetota; class Actinomycetes; order Actinomycetales; family Microbacteriaceae; genus Rhodoluna. The sequence continues at coordinate 34,916 of JAPLAJ010000119.1, forward strand.
GGCAACGGTGAAAGCGATTGAGGCCTCGGTTAGAACGCCTGTGATAAGAAGTTTCTTGCCCTCTAAAATTCCCATGATTCAATTTCTTTCTGATCGGTTTGTGTTGCCTGTTTTATTCTGCCAGCAAGTTGCTGATTTTAGCTTTAGTGACCCATTCCAAGTCCACCGTCAACTGGAATAACAGCACCTGAAATGTATGCTGCATCCTCACTTGAGAGCCAGAGCACTACTTTGGCAACTTCCTCGGGGGATGCAAATCGCCCTGCTGGGATCTTGGCCTTGTATTGGTTCTGCACTTCTTCACTCAATTCTGCTGTCATGTCAGTATCAATAAAGCCTGGCGCTACCACGTTTGCAGTTATTCCTCGGCCACCTAGTTCACGGGTTAGTGATCTGGCCATACCAACTAGTCCACTCTTTGCTGCCGAGTAATTGACTTGACCAGCACTTCCAAGCAAGCCCACTACTGAACCAATGAAAATAACACGGCCGAACTTGGCTTTCATCATGCCTTTGGTGGCGCGTTTTAGAACTCTAAAGGAACCAGTGAGGTTAGTGTTTAGAACATCTTCGAAGTCCTCATCGGACATTCTCATCAACAATGTGTCGCGGGTAATGCCAGCATTGGCCACAAGGATTTCAACCGGGCCAAGCTTCTCTTCTATTTCAGCGAAAGCTGCATCCAGAGACTCTGCATTTGTGACGTCTGCTTTAACGCTTAGTGATCCAGCAGGGCCTTCACCACTTCTGACAGTTACTGCGACTCTGTGACCTGCACGAATGAACTCTTCAGCTATAGCTTTTCCGATGCCGCGATTTCCGCCGGTAACGAGAACTGTTCTTGAAGTTGACATCTTTGTTTCGCCTTCTCAAATAACTAGGTGATAATTGGCATGTGAGCAAATCAAGTCTATATCCGGGCTTGTCTAAAGGGCTTCTGGTAAGGAACCTAAAAATTGGCTAAAACTCAGTCGGTAACCTCGTTAGAGATATCCCCTGAAATAGAACGTCGCAATCGTTTCTACAAATACACTCTGGCCATGATTGTGCGAGTTATCTGCATTGTTCTTGCAGTTAGCGTTCCGCTGGGCTGGTTAACCCTTCTGTTCGCTATCGGAGCGATATTCCTTCCATACTTCGCAGTTGTGATCGCTAACGCTCAAGGCTCTTCTGCCGCAAAATCGCTGGCTAAATCAGCTGAAGCTCCAACAATTAGCATCTCCGCCGATGCTTTCAAACAAGCAAAGAGTGCTAATGACGGCGAACAATAGACCTCTAAGAACCTGGCTAAGTTGGCTCTTTCTCGTAGTCATCTTCACAACAGCATGCGTTTTTCTATCCAAATGGCAATTCGACAGACAAGCAGAAGTTGTTCAAACCAACTCTAGAATTGCCGCTAGCTACGACGCTGAACCTATTGCCCTTGAAGAGATTCTTAGAGTTGATCAGGCATGGTCTTCTACTTTGGAATTCAGGCCAGTGCTGGTCTCTGGACAATACATGCCTGAGCTGAGCTATCTTGTTCGAAACAGACCTTTCAATGCTTATCCTGGCTTTTTACAGCTAGTTGCCTTCAAAACAGATGGTGGCTCAACCATTTGGGTTGAACGAGGCTGGTTACCAACTGGAAGCAAATCAGACTCCCCCGACGATATTCCATTGGTTGATAACAACCATCGACAACTCACCTTGCGACTTCGTCCAGCCGAACCCACCCTAGATAGAACTGCACCTGCAGGCCAACTCTCAAGCATCGATTTGAAGAGCGCTAGTTTGCTACTGAGTGACATGAATGTTTACACGCAAAGCTACGGACGTCTGGTAACTGAATACCCAGAACTACCTACTGGTCAAAAGCTAGCTAAACCAGAACTTAGTGAAGGTAACCACCTGAGTTATGCAATGCAGTGGATCCTGTTTGGGCTCATGGCAATTGGAGCAGTGTTCTGGACCATTTCTCAAGAGCGTCGGAGAAAACAGGGACTCCCGCCAAGAAAACTGAAGATCCTAAATAGAGACAAAGACGCTGAAGTTGAAGACAAAATTCTTGAATAAGAAAATGGCCGCCTAGTTTCGTAGACGGCCATCTTCTTTCGTTGTTCTACTTCTTTAGAGCTCTCAGAGCTACTACACCAAAACCAACCTTGTTGATGACATCTGCAAACACATAGATGATTGCAGCTAGACAAACAGCTAGTTCAATGTTCTTTACATCAGATCCTGATAGCTCTAGGAATTCTTGAATTGCTGTTCCGATTGGATAGATAGCCCAACCGAAGATAACGAACTTCTTCATATTCTCGATTGCTTTCTTCATCGCAGCTGTTCCCTTGGTAGGTTTCAGCATCCAGATTGTGTAAGCGATGTAGATCCAAGCAAGTGAAGAAATAGTGAAGTTCATGTAGTTACCAGGAGTTCCTGGAACACCGATTTCACCAAAGTAACCGGTAATGATCATCACTAGGTCAGCCAACACTAAACGGTATGTGATTCCTTTTGGAGCTCCGGCAAGAGATGCAATAATGCCAAACTCAAGAAGCAAAAGTGGAGTAGTTAATACCCAGTCCAGGTATCTAACTGGCATCGTTGATTCGATTGCAGCGATATCAGTAACACCAGGGAAAGCAACAATGTCTTTCATCTGCCAGTAAAGAATGGCAGCAATGAAGGTAACCAGAGCCGCATAAGTTGCTGTTGCTTTGTGCTCAGGCTTTAGTTCGGTTCTTTCCAAAAGAAAATAAAGAGTTCCAGCTGCCATGGCAACAAAACCCAGCATGAACAGTGCCTGTGTAATGGTAATTAGGTCCATGATCGATCCTTTCTAGATCTGTCTAAACCACACTATTAGAGCACTAGGGCAAAACGGCTTAGGACAAAACAATCAAATCGCGGTAGCCATCATTCCAAAGGTCTTCCTGGCCATCAGGCATAACCAGCACTCGCTCAGGGTTTAGGGCATCAACAGCCCCGACATCGTGGGAAACCAGCACCACAGCGCCTGAGAAGGAGGCTAGAGCCTTCAGAATCTCTTCACGGCTAGCAGGGTCTAAGTTGTTGGTCGGCTCATCAAGGAGCAGAACGTTCGCCCTTGAGACCACTAGAGCAGCCAGTGCCAATCGGGTCTTCTCCCCACCGCTTAGCACTCTAGCTGGCTTGTCAACGTCATCTCCCGAGAACAAGAATGAACCCAACACCTTACGAGCATCGGTGTCATTGAGTTCTGGAGCCTGGGCCTGCATGTTTTGCAAAACAGTTTTATTGATGTCTAGAGTTTCGTGCTCCTGGGCGTAGTACCCAATTTTTAGACCATGACCGGCATCAATCTTTCCGGTATCAGGCTGCTCAACATCGCCAAGGATTCTAAGCAGTGTAGTTTTTCCCGCTCCATTGAGACCAATGATGACTACCCTTGATCCTCTATCGATTGCTAAGTCAACTGCAGTAAAGATTTCAAGTGATCCATAACTCTTACTGAGGTTGTGACCGAACAGTGGTGTCTTGCCACAAGCTTGAGGCTCAGGGAATCTAATGTTGGCAACTCGATCTTTTTCACGCACATCATCAAGGGAACTAAGAAGTTTCTCGGCACGTTTATTCATTTGATGGGCAGCTGATGCCTTAGACGCTTTAGCACCGAACTTAGCTGCTTGCAACTGAAGAACAGAAGCTTTCTTTTCAGCTATTGCTCTATCTCTTTTTCTGCGCTCTTCATCAGCTTCACGCTGCTTTAGATATGCACGCCAACCCATGTTGTAGATATCTATAACTCCACGGTTAGCATCGAGGTAGAAAACACGATTCACTGTTTCTTCGACGATATCGATATCGTGACTGATCACTATCAAGCCGCCCTGATAGTTCTTTAGAAACTCTCTCAACCAAATGATGCTGTCCGCATCTAAGTGGTTTGTTGGCTCATCAAGAATCATTGTGGTTGCATCAGAGAAGAGAATTCTTGCTAGCTCGATGCGTCTTCGCTGTCCACCAGATAGTGTGCCGATTGGTTGACTTAGGACATTTGGCTTTAGTCCGAGGTTGCTAGCAATAGCTGCCGCTTCCGCTTCAGCGGCATAGCCGCCGTTTGCTTGGAATTGGTTTTCAAGTTTTTCGTAGCGTTCCATGGCTTGTGCATAGACCGCTTCATCAACGGAGCCCATTTGATCTCTGGTGGCTTCAAGTTTTTTGAGGATAGAACCCAAACCACGGGCATTTAGGATTCTGTCGCTAGCTAGTTCTTCCAGGTCACCTGTTCTTGGATCTTGAGGCAGGTAGCCAATCTCCCCAATACGTTCAACAGAGCCAGCACTTGGCTGAAAATCGCCTGCAATAACCTTTGTCAGAGTGGTCTTACCAGCTCCGTTACGGCCCACAAGACCCACCTTGTCGCCCTTAGAGACCTGGAAATTCACCCCAGACATCAGCACTCTTGCGCCTATGGTTATCTCGAGTTCACGCACGTTAATCATGACGGAACTCCAATTGGTGGTTGATTTTTGATGAAACCGAGTTTGGTCTCTACTACTACCCTACAATTAAGAAAACATTCAGGCAGGAAAGGCCCATAAGTGAGCATTGCACAACCAAGAAACGTAACCATCATTGACAACGTTATTTCTAGGTCACGGGTATCAGATGTAGTTCTTGTACTTGTCGGCGTCGTTCTCACTGCTTTGGCAGCTCAGGTTCAGATTCCTGCTCTTCCAGTGCCGTTTACTCTGCAGACCTTAGCCGTGTTAGTTATCGGTGCTACCTATGGTTCATCTCGCGGTGCAATCACAATGGGTGCCTACGCGGTCGGCGGTGTTCTAGGCTTCCCGGTATTTGCAGGTGGAGCAAGTGGCATCGCTGTGATCTTTGGAGCTACTGGTGGATTCCTACTTGGATTTATCTTTGCAGCTGCACTAATCGGTCGCTTAGCTGAACTGAACTGGAGTTCAGATGCTCTGAAAATGTTTGTTAGCTATGTTTTGGGTTCCGCTGTGATTTACGCAATTGGAGTTCCTGTTCTAGCGATGTCTGCATTTGCATCAGATTTAGTTGCTGCAATGACTTACATGTTGCCTTACTTGATTTGGGATGCAGTAAAAGCTGTCATCGCAGCAGCTCTGCTACCAACAGCTTGGGTGGTAGTGAAGGCCATAAAAAAGTAAAACTAAATCGCGAATCCAATTGCGCGCATTTGTTCTTTACCATCATCAGTAATTAGCTCTGGGCCCCAAGGTGGCATCCATACCCAATTGATTCTGAAAGCCTCAACGACACCATCAAGAGCCATACCCATTTGCTCTTCGATGACATCCGTCAGTGGACAACCAGCCGAAGTTAGAGTCATGTGAATTAGTAGAGAGCCATCTTCAGCTTGTTTCAGGTCGTAAATCAAACCAAGGTCAACAATGTTGACGCCAATCTCAGGATCAATTACTTCCTTGATTGCTTCAAGGACTTCGTCGTACTTCTCTGGAGAAAGATCTAGTTCAGTCAAAGGTTTATGCCTTTACGTATCTGTCGTAACCTTCAGCTTCAAGCTGGTCCGCAAGTTCTTCTCCACCTTGTTCAGCAACCTTGCCGTCAACAAAGACATGCACGAAGTCAGGCTTGATGCACTTCAGGATTCTTGTGTAGTGAGTAATCATAAGCACACCTAGATCATTAGCCTGGTGAGCGCGGTTGACGCCTTCAGAAACAATCTTTAGGGCGTCAACGTCTAGACCTGAGTCTGTCTCGTCAAGGATGGCAAAGCGTGGCTTTAGAAGCTCAAGCTGCAAGATTTCGTGACGCTTCTTCTCACCGCCTGAGAATCCTTCATTTACATTTCGCTCAGAGAAGGTTGAATCAATCTTTAGACCACTCATTGCATCACGAACGTCTTTGATCCAAGTTCTAAGAGCAGGAGCTTCGCCTGTGATTGCCGTCTTTGCAGTTCTTAGGAAGTTTGATACTGACACTCCAGGAATTTCAACCGGATACTGCATCGCTAGGAATAGGCCAGCGCGTGCACGCTCATCAACACTCATGTCCAAGACATTTTCACCATCAAGGAGGATCTCTCCCTTGGTAACTGTGTACTTAGGGTGTCCTGCGATTGAGTAAGCAAGAGTTGACTTGCCTGAACCATTAGGACCCATCACAGCGTGAATCTCACCACTTTTGATAGTTAGGTCAACACCTTTAAGAATCTCTTTGGTGCCCTGATCCGTCTCAACGGTTACGTGTAGGTTTTTGATTTCTAGAGTTGCCATGATTTCCTTTTGGCCTAAGCCTGTTCGTATTCGATAAAAACTTCGCCGTTTTCGACTAGTACTTCATAAACTGATACCGGCTCGTAGGCAGGTAAAGAAAGCGGAGAACCTGTCTCAAGTGAGAACTTAGCTCCGTGAGCCCAGCATTCAATAGTTTCGTTATCAACAAAGCCTTCGCTAAGTGAGATCTCGCCATGTGAGCACTTGTCATCTAGTGCGTGAAAATCTCCGTTAGGAGTCTTCACAATTGCTATTGCGTGATCGCCAATCTTTACTCTCAGTGCACGACCTGGCTTGATGTCATCAACGCCACAAATACGAATTGCCATTAGTAACTCCCTAGCTTCTCTTCAACAATCGAGGTAAGTCTCTCGACAAGTTCTTCAACACCGGTTCTCTGCAGGATGTCAACGAGGAAACCAAGAACCACTAGACGTCTAGCGTCATCAACTGTGATTCCTCTTGCCTGTAAGTAGAACAACTGCTCGTCATCAAATCTTCCTGATGCGCTTGCGTGTCCAGCTCCTTCAATCTCACCAGTTTCAATCTCAAGGTTTGGAACAGAGTCTGCTCGTGCACCATCGGTAAGAAGTAGATTTCTGTTCAGTTCGTATGTGTCAGTGCCCTCTGCAACAACACGAATGAGCACATCGCCAATCCAGACAGTGTGTGCTTTGTTTCCCTGTAGGGCACCTTTATAGGTAACTCTAGATTTACAGTTAGGCGCAGCGTGATCAACAAATGGTCTGTTCTCAAGGTGCTGGCCTGCACTAGCGAAATAGACACCATTCATTTCAACTTCAGCACCAGGACCTGTGAACGTAGTTACCGGAGTGATACGAACTAGATCCCCACCAAAAGATGCGATTGAGTGCTTGAGGAAAGAGTTTCTTGCAAGCTTGGAAAAGTGTGCTGAGACGTGTGCGGAGCCTTTGTCCCAGTTCTGAACTGAGACAATGTTTAGCTTGGCCTCATCCTGAACATCGATCTCAATAATTTCAGCAAGGTTACCCAAGCCCATGTGTTCAACGATCAATGTTGCATTACTGAACTTCTTAGCAACTACAAAGATGTGCAGAGCACTAGGTGCTGGATGATTCGCCGCGATCTTGATAACAACAGGCTCTTTAACCTCTGCACTCTCTGCAACTTCAATGAGTAGTGTCTTGCTGGCGTTGGTATAAGCAGCTGCTGCTACCCGATCTTCAGGAACGCCGATGGAGCCAACTCGTGAGTCTGTGCTTTCAATCCAAGAGATCTTTACATCATCGGTTGAAACAAATGAAACCTCTGATTCGTACTCCCCTAATACATCAGAATCTAAACCATTTAGCTGATCAGGTTGAAGATATCTCCATAGGTCCTGAAGTGGCGAGATGGCTTCGAAGTCTGACACAGACTTAGAAGATGGACGATCGCTTCTAATCTGTAGTGGCACAAATGAGCCGTGGGTGTGCTCAGCAAGACCGTGCTGAGCGGTTTTTGGTGAATCTGACATTAACCGACAGCGCCTTCCATTTGCATTTCAATTAGTTTGTTTAGCTCTAGCGCATATTCCATCGGTAGTTCTTTAGCAATTGGCTCAATGAAGCCTCGAACAATCATTGCCATGGCTTCATCTTCAGCAAGACCTCTCGACTGGAGATAGAACAGTTGCTCATCGCTCACTCTTGAAACAGTTGCTTCGTGACCCATTGATACATCGTCTTCACGAACATCAACTGCAGGATATGTATCGCTTCTAGAGATAGTGTCAATCAATAATGCATCACAGCGAACTGTGTTTGCAGAGTGGTGCGCACCAGGGTTTACTCTGATCTCTCCACGGTAAGAAGTTCTGCCACCGGCACGAGCAATCGACTTAGAAACAATTGATGAAGATGTGTATGGAGCAAGGTGAATCATCTTCGCTCCAGCATCCTGGTGCTGACCTTCACCAGCGAAAGCAACAGAAAGAGTCTCTCCTCTAGCATGCTCTCCAGCAAGAATCACTGCTGGATACTTCATGGTTACTTTAGAACCGATGTTGCCATCAATCCATTCCATGGTCGCACCTTCGTGAGCTACTGCTCTCTTAGTTACAAGGTTGTATACGTTGTTAGACCAGTTCTGGATGGTGGTGTAACGAACGCGAGCGTTCTTCTTCACAATGATTTCAACAACTGCTGAGTGCAATGAGTCGCTCTTGTAAATAGGAGCTGTACACCCTTCGATGTAGTGAACGTAAGAACCTTCATCGGCAATGATTAGAGTTCTTTCGAACTGACCCATGTTTTCAGTGTTGATGCGGAAGTAAGCCTGAAGTGGAATCTCTACTCGAACTCCCTTAGGAACATAAACGAATGATCCTCCGGACCAAACAGCTGTGTTTAGAGCAGCAAACTTGTTATCTCCTGCAGGGATAACAGTTCCGAAATATTCTTGGAAAATCTCAGGGTGCTCTCTGAGAGCAGTGTCAGTGTCCATGAAGATAACGCCTTGGCGTTCAAGTTCTTCATTGATCTGGTGATAAACAACTTCTGACTCATACTGAGCTGCGACACCAGCAACTAGTCGCTGACGTTCGGCTTCAGGAATACCAAGCTTCTCGTAGGTGTTCTTGATCTCTTCTGGAAGTTCTTCCCAAGATCCTGCTTGCTTCTCTGTTGAGCGAACGAAGTACTTGATGTTGTCGAAATCGATACCGCTTAGGTCTGCTCCCCAGGTTGGCATTGGCTTCTTTTGGAAGTATGAGAAACCCTTGAGTCTCAAGTCCAACATCCACTGCGGCTCAGACTTCAGGTTAGAGATGTTGGTAACAACATCGGTGTTGATTCCTCTTTTAGCGCTAGCACCAGCAGCGTCAGTATCAGACCAACCGAATTCGTAGATTCCAAGACTGTCTAGTTCTGGACGTTCGATGGCTGCATCTGGCATTTCGACCTCTTTCTGAAGGGCTGTAGCGTATAAATTACTCACATTTGAAACTCATTTAAGAGAAAACATTCGGTGGGTAATGAAACTTTTCGTTCTTCTCAAGTTGTTCTCAAGATTGACGACTAGTCTAAGTTTATCCAAACGTTACCCAGTGCGTAACCCCAGAAACGAATAGAAAGAGCCTGTTTTGATTGACAAGTTGTTTGGCAGTCACCGTATTCGCCTTTACGCTTGGCTATCTCTTGCCAGCCAAATCCTTATTGTGGTAACTGGCGGAGCTGTTCGGCTCACCGGCTCCGGACTTGGCTGTCCCACTTGGCCAGAATGTGAACCAGGATCGTTGGTAAACGTTCCAGAGCAAGGAATACACGGCGTCATTGAATTCGGTAACCGTCTTCTAACTTTCTTGCTTCTATTTATTTCACTGGGAACATTCATTACCGTTATGCGTTTGAAGAAAGGTCACCGTAAGGGCCTATTTTGGACCTCTTTGGGACTTGGATTAGGCATTGTTGCTCAGGCAGTTCTTGGAGGCATCACTGTGCTTACTGGTTTGAACTCTTGGATAGTCGGAGCGCACTTCCTGGTATCTATGGGTCTGATCGTTATTGCAACATTCCTTGTTTGGTATTCAAGAGGACGCAGAGTATTAGAGCATAAGAAAAATCTTTCAAGGCTTTCACTTCTTATGGTTCCAGTCGCAGCTGCCGTCATAGTAATTGGAGTCATACTCACCGGATCTGGACCTCACGCGGGTGACAGCGATACACCTAGAAATGGTCTGGATTCAGAGCTGTGGTCTCATTACCACTCCTACCCTGCCTATCTCCTGCTGGCTTTAGTATTTCTGCAGCTCGTTATGCGTTGGTCCAGCACTGGAAGAGATTCAGCTAAGTTCTCCAGCGCTTTACTGTTGGTTTTGGTCTCCCAAGCCATGCTTGGTCTTGTTCAGACTTGGCTCGGTCTTCCAGTGATACTGGTTGGCTTGCACATGCTTGGAGCATCTGTGTTAGCAAGCCTTATCACCTATCAAGCACTTTTGAACAAAGCATGGTCAGGTAGCCAGTGAGCGCGATTTTCTGGTTTAGAAGAGATCTTCGACTTCAAGATAACGAGGCTCTAACTGCCGCTTTTGAATCACACCCAGATGGCGTTGCAGCTGTATACATGTTTAACCAGCCTGAGTACCAGGTGCTAGAAGGCATCAGGCAACATAGCCTTACCGAATCGATTAGATCTCTAAGTCACGACATCGATGGTCAACTGAATGTTTTGCAGGTGCAATCTGTAAGTGAGTTCAGCCAAAGACTTCTAAAGATTTGCAAACAAACCCGGATAGCCAAGGTCTATGCCATGGAATCTTTTGACCCAAAAGGAATCTCAGAACAAACTTTGCTCTCCAAAGAACTAGGTTCTGCAGGCATCGAACTGCACTTAGTTGGTTCGGCTTATGCAGTCCTTCCAGGTAAAGTATCTAAACCTGATGGTGGGAACTATCGTGTCTACACACCGTTCTATAAAGCTTGGATGAATCTTGCCGATGTCTTACCAAAAGTCTTACCAAGTAAATTGAACTGGCTCTCCATTGAGGAAACCAAAGATGTTCCAAAGCCAACCAAGGTATCGCCAATCAAAGTTATTGCAGGCGAAGATTTTGCACTTAGAACTTTTGAGAGATTTACTGATCGTGCTCTAGATCACTATGACGAAATGCGTAATAGAGCAGATCTAAGTGGAACATCGCATCTCTCCCACGCTCTCGCTCACGGAGAGATACATCCAAGAACATTGCTTGCCACAATAGGCGATTCGCCTGCGCACGAGGTATTCCGAAAAGAAATTGCTTGGCGTGAATTCTATGCAGATGTGCTCTTTCATTACCCACACACAGTAGATGACTACTACGAACCTAGGTTTAAGAAACTTCGCTATGACACAGGGGCCATTGCCGATGAGCGCTTTGCCGCCTGGTGTAAAGGCGAAACTGGTTACCCAATGGTAGATGCGGGCATGAGGCAATTACTTGCTGAAGGTTGGATGCACAATCGGGTTCGAATGATTGTTGCCTCATTCTTGGTCAAAGATTTACACATCGAGTGGACTAAAGGTGCCGAGCACTTTGAAGCTCACCTAAGTGATTTCGATCCAGCTTCAAACTCTCACGGCTGGCAATGGACAGCAGGATGTGGAACTGATGCTTCTCCGTACTACCGAATCTTTAATCCAATATTGCAGGGACTCAAGTTTGATCCTGATGGCAAATATGTTCGCAAGTACATTCCGGAACTTAGGCACTTAGAAGGATCTGCGGCTCACGAGCCTTGGGATATCTTTGATGGCTACTCTGGCGGATATCCTGCCCAAATTGTTGACCATTCAGAAGAACGCAACGAATCTCTAGCTCGATTAGAAGAGCTCAAAAGCCAAAACTCTTAGAAGAACTTAATAAAGACCAGTGGATCAATTCCGATGGCGATAAACAAAACGGTCAAATAGGTAATTGAGAAGTGGAACAACTTCATCGGGTTCTCAACCGAACCTAGTTTTGTTTTCTTTTGTAGCAAGTGAGCCTCAACGATAAACCAAATACCTCCAGCTACTGCTGTGAGGCTGTAAATCAGACCCATCGGGTGCACAGGAATAAGTAAGAGTGTTGATGCGACCATCGCGTAGCTGTAGATGACAATCTGTTTGGCTACATTCTGGCTGTCGGCTACAACTGGAAGCATTGGAACGCCAGCTGCTTTGTAATCAGCTAAGTATTTGATTGACAAAGGCCAATAGTGAGGCGGAGTCCATAAGAAGATCATTAGAAACAAAACCGCAGCCGACCAGGTCACAGTTCCAGTAACTGAGCTAAAGCCAATCAATACAGGCATCGCCCCTGCTGCACCACCCCAGACGATGTTTTGGGCAGTTCTGCGCTTCAAGAGCAGCGTATAGATGAAAATGTAGAACAATTCCGCAGAAAGGGCCAAGATTGCACTTAGCCAGTTGACCATAAACCCGAGCCAAAGCACGGAAATCACTCCAATAGCAACGGCAAAGACTTTGGCCTCCAGAAGGGTCAAATGGCCCGTAACCAGGGGTCTTTTCTGGGTTCTACCCATGATTTTGTCGATATCTGCATCAATAATGCAGTTAAAGGCGTTAGCAGAGCCAGCACTAAGCGATCCACCTATCAGAGTGGCTAAAACTAGCCAAAGGTTAGGAATTCCCTGCTGAGCCAAAATCATGACCGGAACGGTCGTGATTAGCAATAATTCAATGACTCTTGGCTTGGTCAAAGCCAAATAAGCAGCCATTTTTCGACCAAAAGATATGGTTGGTTTAGGGCTCTGCTGGCTCAAATTGGCTGTGGAAGTCATCTCTGCAAGTCTAAGCCAAATCCAATGTTTCGTTACATATCCGTAATCAAATTGAGTGTCGGGTATAGACTTCAAAGGCACCAAAACTAGCCATTGAGCATCGAATATCGGCTCAAATTTGCGAAATAAATGGGCGACGAAGCCTTAATAAAGAGATATTCGACTCAAAGACAATAAGGAGAAAGTGCCGTGTCACTAATCTGGGACAACATAGATTCAAAATCTGTAGATACCGCTCGTGTTTTAGCTGCTGATGCAGTTGAAAAAGTTGGTAATGGCCACCCTGGTACCGCCATTTCGTTAGCTCCGGTTGCGTATCTACTCTTCCAAAAGGTTATGTGTCATGATCCTGCAGATGAAAAATGGACTGGTCGCGATCGCTTTATTCTCAGCGTTGGTCACTCCTCACTGACAATTTATAACCAGTTGTACTTATCTGGTTACGGCCTAGAACTTGATGACATCAAGGCATTGAGAACTTGGGGCTCTGCCACTCCTGGTCACCCTGAGTATGGTCACACCAAGGGCGTTGAGATTACTACTGGCCCTCTAGGACAAGGTTTAGCATCTGCAACTGGTTTTGCATACGCAGCAAGATTTGAAAGAGGTCTATTTGACCCAGAGACTGCTCAGGGTGAAAGTGCATTTGATCACTTTGTATACGTGATTGCAGGTGACGGTGACATGCAAGAAGGTGTAACTAGCGAAGCTGCTTCACTTGCAGGCCACCAACAACTTGGAAACCTAGTTGTGATCTATGACAGCAACCAAATCTCTATCGAAGATGACACCAACATTGCTTTCACTGAAGATCTAACTGCGCGCTATAACTCATACGGTTGGCACACTCAAACAGTTGACTGGAAAAAGACCGGCAACTATCACGAAGACATCCAAGAACTTTATGCAGCAATTGAAAAAGCAAAAGCAGAAACAACCAAGCCTTCACTTATCACACTTAGAACAATCATTGGCTGGCCTTCACCTAAGAAGCAGAACACTGGCAAGATTCACGGTTCAGCTTTAGGAGCAGAAGAACTTGCTGGACTAAAAACTATTCTTGGCTTTGACCCTGAAAAGACATTTGATGTTTCAGCAGAAGTGATCGAACACACTCGCAGTAATGCAGCTGCCAGAGCTAAAGAAGCTAGAAGTATTTGGCAAGCAAAGTTTGACGCGTGGGCAAAAGCTAACCCAGATAAGAAGAAGCTATACGACAGAGTTCAATCTGGAGCGACTCCAGCAGAACTTGCATCTTCTCTCCCAGTTTTTGAAGGTGGAACAGAAATCTCCACTCGTTCAGCAAGCGGAAAAGTAATCAACGCAATAGCAAAGGTTATGCCTGAGCTTTGGGGTGGATCGGCTGACCTTGCAGAATCAAACAACACAACCATCGAAGGTTCAAAGTCATTCGTTCCATCAGAATGGTCAACTCACGAATGGTCAGGTAATCCTTACGGTCGTGTGTTGCACTTCGGTATTCGTGAACACGCTATGGGTTCAATCCTGAACGGTATTGTTCTGCACGGTAACACCAGAGCTTTCGGTGGAACATTCCTAATCTTCAGCGACTACATGCGACCAGCTGTTCGTCTAGCTGCCCTTATGAAGGTTCCTTCAATCTTCGTTTGGACACATGACAGTGTTGCTCTTGGTGAAGATGGCCCTACACACCAGCCAGTTGAGCAGCTTGCAACTCTTCGAGCTATCCCTGGACTAGATATGGTTCGTCCAGGAGACGCTAACGAAGTTGCTTATGCATGGAAGACAATTTTGGAACGTCGTCACAACCCAGCAGGTATTGCGCTAACTAGACAAAACATTCCGGTATTCAAGCGCGGTGAGGCAGATGAAACAGGATCAGTATTCGCATCTGCAGAGCACACCTCTAAAGGCGCTTACACACTTATCGATGCTTCAAACTCAAAGCCTGAACTAATCCTTATTGCAACTGGTTCTGAAGTTCAGCTGGCCGTAGAAGCAAGAACAAGACTCGAAGCAGAAGGAATTAAGACAAGAGTTGTTTCAGCTCCTTGTGTTGAGTGGTTTGATGAGCAATCAGATGCATACAAAGAGTCAGTGCTACCAAGCGATGTGTCAGCAAGAGTTTCTGTTGAAGCAGGTCTATCACTTGGTTGGAGCAAGTATGTCGGTCGCTCAGGTGAGAGTGTATCTATCGAACACTTCGGAGCTTCGGCTGACTACAAGACTCTATTCAGAGAATTCGGCATGACCACAGATGCAGTTGTAAAAGCTGCCCATAAATCACTTAGTAACTAACAAACCACAGGAGAAAACAATGACTAGTCCCCTAGCTCAAGTAGCAGCAAATGGAGTCAGCATCTGGCTTGACGATCTTTCAAGAACAAGAATTTCTTCTGGCGCGCTTGCAGAGCTAATCGAGTCAAGAAACGTTGTTGGTGTAACCACTAACCCAACCATCTTTGCTCAGTCAGTTGGTAAGGGCGAAGGATACGAATCTCAGGTAGCTGAACTAGCCGCTGC
>JAPLAJ010000142.1 GCA_026393335.1 Rhodoluna sp.
AGTACTTTATGGCGTTATTTGATCCCATAACTTAATAGGAGTTTCTAAACCAAGCTAATCACTATCGATATCCACTATCAATAACAGTGTGATTTAGCTAATAAGAAATCATCGGAAGGAGCAAAATTGAATAGTCAATCCGAAGTAATCGAAACAAAAAGCAGCCTGCCAATTTGGGCATTGGTCCTAGGCATCCTGCTGCCGCCAGTCGGAGCAATCATGGGCCACATCGTGCTGAGTTCAATGAGGAAAGGCGAAATCAGTTCAGTAAACAGGAACTTTGCAGTTGCAGCAGTCACTGTGGGATGGATTTTGACTGGGCTTTTGCTTGCAGCGTTTTTTCTAGTGCAACTGCTTGTATGGGGTTTGCAGTCATTCTTTGGCTCTCTTACATTTAATTAGTTGCCAGCCACGGTTCTCAATAAAATGGTTAATAATTAGGATTAGTATCAAGCAAAGATCCCATGGGGGAAGGAAAGCAGGAATCATGAGTAACCCAACACCACAAAACAACCAACCATCAACGGATAGCACGCTGCCGGTGCTGGCACTTGTATTTGCCTTTCTGTTTGCCCCAGCAGGAGCAATCATTGGACACATTGCCCTAAAGCAAATGCGCGAGGGTCGTCTTGTTGATACGAACAGGGGATTAGCTCTTGCCGGAGTTATTCTCGGCTGGATTCAAACAGCTCTTTTTGCACTTGTATTACTTGGCTATTTTGGACTGGTTTACTGGTGGACCACACAGGGCTACATGGACTAAATCCAGTTATTGATATTCATTATCAATAAGAGTAGAGTGGCTTTCATAGACAACTATGGAGGACACAATGAACTGGATTCACTTAGTAGCAAGCCATGACGAAGAAGCACATGGCCTTTGGGAAGAAGCTTGGGCGATCTTTACTGATCCAAGCCACATACTCGCCGAACTTGGCTGGACTGTAATTCAGGACGTCATAGTCATCTGGCTTTTCTATGGAATCGTCTTTAAGAAAATGATTCTGCCAAGGCTCAGAAGAGAAATCCATAAAGAAATAGATGAAGAGCACAACATCAAACATGACGATCACTAATCCAGAGCCTGCTCGCAGACAAACCTGGCAAAAAGATGCTGTCCTGCACGCACTGGGGCAAGCCCAAGGGTTTGTCTCAGCCCAACAACTGCATAAGCAGCTGACCCAGCACGGATCTGTCATCGGTTTAGCAACTGTTTATAGAACCCTAAACTCCTTGGTGGCTGATGGTCTAGCCGATTCCCTAGTAAATGCAGGGGAAAGCCTCTTCAGAGACTGCTCTAAGGATCACCACCATCACCTGATCTGCAATGGCTGTGGGATAGCGGTTGAGATTGAAGCCAAGCAAGCTGAGACTTGGGCAACCAAAGTAGCCAAGGATCATGGCTTCACGCAGGTCACCCACACCATAGATATCTTTGGGATGTGTAAGGCCTGCAGTAAATAGGGAAAATAGTCTCTATATATCCGATATTTAGGCTAATTAGGACTTGCACACACTGCCTAAACAGGTCTAAACTTGAGCAGTTGCCCGAAATCTTCGGGACTTACAAACTGGTCTGATTAGACCATCCATCATTTTTATAACGGAGGAAGCCGATGTCTGCTTACTGCCAGGTCACAGAGACCCGTCCGCAGTTTGGGCACGCTGTTTCGCACGCTCAGAACAAGACCAAGCGTCGTTTCAACCCAAACATTCAGAAGCGTACATACTTCGTGCCTTCACTAAAGCGCAATGTAACTCTTCAGTTGAGTGCACGTGGCATCAAGGTTATTGACGCACGTGGCATCGAAGCTGTTGTAGCTCAAATTCTTGCCCGTGGCGAGAAGATCTAAGGAATAGACCATGGCTAAAGACAGAGACATTCGTCCAATCATCAAGATGAAATCCACAGCGGGCACCGGTTACACATACGTAACCCGTAAGAACCGTCGTAACGACCCAGACCGTATCGTGCTAAAGAAGTACGACCCAGTTGTGCGCAAGCACGTTGAATTCCGCGAGGAGCGCTAAAAATGGCTAAGAAGAGCAAGATTGCCCGTAACGAACAACGCAAGGTTGTTGTTGAGCGCTACGCAGAAAAGCGTCTAGCACTAAAGAAGGCTTTGGTTGACCCTAACTCAACAGACGAACAGCGCGAAGCTGCACGTCTAGGTCTTCAGAAGCTTCCTCGTAACGCGTCCCCTACCCGTGTTCGTAGCCGCGATGCAATCGATGGCCGCCCACGTGGTGTTCTAAGCAAGTTCGGTGTATCTCGTGTCCGTTTCCGCGACATGGCTCACAAGGGCGAGCTACCAGGTATCACCAAGTCTTCTTGGTAAGACCCAAGTTTTAGGAGATCCGTTGCCCAAAGGCAGCGGATTTTCTGCTTAAATAGCCGAAAATCCGCTTATTCACAGGGAATCTTTCTAAAGAGTTATCCGCAACACGCCGAAACCCTAATAAACACGCGGTATTTAGGCGTATAGGGTGATTCTGCAGTTCCAAATTGAATCTTTATATAGTCCAGGAGGACAACATGCCAGCATTAAACAAGAGCGACCTAGTAGCCGCAATCGCAAGCCACACCGGTGAGTCACAGGCAGCAGTCAACCGTATCGTTGACGCTTTCTTCGACACCATCGCTGCAACTGTTGCTAAGGGCGACAAAGTAACAATCCCAGGTTGGTTGTCAGTAGAGAAGGGTTTCCGTGCAGCACGTGCAGGCCGTAACCCACAGACTGGTGCAACAATCCAGATCGCAGCTTCTAACACCGTTAAGGTTTCAGCTGGAAGCAAGCTAAAGGCTGCAGTTAAGTAATCTTTAGTTACACAAGCAGGCGACGCACTTCGGTGCGTCGTTTTGCTTTAACTTAGGCTTGTTCAATGACCACAATTAAAACTATTAACTGGGTAGCGGTGAGCTGCCTTTTAATAGTTGGCACAGCAGCTGGATTGATTGTTGGCATGGTCACCGGAGGTGCTGCCGTTCCAAGTGAACTAGGCGACACTGGAGATTTTCTCCGCTGGGGAACACCTAGCTTTAGATCAATAAACAATGTGGCTCAAGCTATAGCAATCGGTGCTCTGGTCTTCACAGCGTTTGCGTTAGGCACTAAAAGCAAAGCATTTACGAAAACGCTTTCAGTTGCAGCAGTGGCTTCAGCAATTTGGGCTTTAGCTGGAACTGCGTATCTGCTCTCAACCTTTCTTATGGTCACTGGGTCA
>JAPLAJ010000132.1 GCA_026393335.1 Rhodoluna sp.
CGTAAGTTAGCTGGAACCTCCTGAAAAGCCTCGATAATCTCACGAGATCCGAGTGTTGATGACATGTCTAGAAACTTACAGGAACTGGACCCGGTTCTTCGCCTTTGGCAATCGGTACACGCACACTGGAGCCCCACTCAGTCCATGAGCCGTCGTAGTTTCGTACCTTAGGAATGCCCAAGAGGTAACTAAGTACGAACCAGGTGTGAGACGAACGTTCACCAATGCGGCAGTACGCGATCACATCGCTAGCGTCTGAGATTCCTGCGTCAATTCTGTAAATCTGATTTAGTTCTTCAATTGATTTGAAAGTTTGGTCTTCCTTAACTGCCTTACCCCACGGCACTGACCTGGCTGAAGGAATGTGGCCTCCGCGTGAAGCTCCTTCATTTGGGTAGTCAGGCATGTGCAGCTTCTCACCGGTGTATTCAGGAAGACTGCGAACATCGATCATCGGCTTACCGAAGTGAGCAATGACATCATCTTTGAAAGCTCTGATGCTTGAGTCATCCCGCTGGATAACTGGATAGTTGGTAGTTAGTCTTTGTGGGGTTTCCTTAGTTAGTTCTCGACCTTCCTCAACCCACTTAGCACGGCCGCCGTTCATGATTCTGATGTCTTCATGTCCAAACAATTTGAAAACCCACATTGCGTAGGTAGCCCACCAGTTGCTCTTGTCACCGTATAGGACAATGGTGTCATCGCGAGAGATGCCTTTAGAAGAAAGCAGAGCAGCCATGGCTTTGCCATCTATGTAGTCTCTGTTGTCTGGGTGATTTAGCTCTGTGTGCCAATCGATTTTTACTGCACCGCTAATGTGACCGGTTGAATAAAGAAGAATGTCTTCATCGCATTCAACTAGTACCAGACCCGGTTGACCAAGATTGTCTTGTACCCATTGGGTTGAGACAAGAGCCTCCGGATGAGCGTAACCGGCAAACTCTGGATTGGACTCGATTGGGTAGGGCATAGGTAATCTCCTGGTTTAGGCTTTATTTGCGTTTTGGCTATTCTCGCAGAACAGACGACATAAAGAAACGGCAATATTTAGAATGCTCACCCATTTATCAGATTTGGACTCAACAGTCACAGTGAGCGAACTCTTGGCTGAACTAGTGCCTCCTGACGAGTTCTCTAAAGTTTCATTTGATTCATACATTCCTGATCCAAACTTTGTAAGTCAAGGTCAGGCCAGAGAAATGGCAGCAGCTTTCACCAAGAACATCGGTAAGAAAGCTGGGTCTAATTTAGGCATCTATCTAGATGGTGGCTTTGGTGTCGGCAAGACCCATCTACTGGCTTCGATTTATTTCGCAAGTGGCAAGAAAACCGCATTTGGATCCTTCTTGGCTTATACGAGCATTGTTGGATATTTAGGTTTTGCAGAAGCTGTCAAGCAGTTCAGCAAATACGAACTACTTTGTATTGATGAGTTTGAGTTAGATGATCCAGGTGACACCATGATCATGTCCAGATTTCTTAAGGAACTGGCGGCCAAGGGAGTTCGATTCGCGGCAACATCAAACACTCCGCCTGCAGCTCTTGGTGAAGGTCGATTCGCAGCAGATAACTTCCAAAGGGAAATTCAGTCTGTTGCAGACAAATTTCAAATGGTAAGAATTGACGGCGATGATTACCGCCATAGAGACTCGACTTTTCAATTTACGGCCCTCACAGAAGCAGAAGCCATTCAATTCGGGCAAGGAGAACAAACCTCTCTGATAGTTGACTTTGATGAACTGCTGACGTTTCTAGGATCGATTCACCAATCTCGATATGCCAAAGTCGCTGAGCAATTCCAAGCAGTTTTGATTCGTAATGTACGTCAGATAAACGACCAGTTCGAAGGAATTCGACTGGTTAGCTTTATAGATCGTTGCTATGAGGCTGGGGTGGCCTTGTCCTTCACAGGTGACTCTTTGGCTTCATTATTCAGGGAAGATCATGTCCAAGGTGCCTACCGGAAGAAGTATCTACGCGCATTATCACGCTTAGCCGCAATGTGCTCGAGGTAGCAGCGTCCTCAAAGTTAAACATGCCTGAAACATTTGAAAGTGTTTCACGAAACATAGAACCAGCATCCTTGATCTAATCCCAGTTCGGGTTTCTATTCTTGGAGGCAAATAATGGATCAAGGTAACACGGCATTTGTACTTTTCTCGGCGGCGTTAGTACTTCTAATGACACCTGGTTTGGCATTCTTCTATGGAGGTATGGTCAAGGCCAAGAGCGTAGTTAGCATGATGATGCTCTCATGGGGCTCACTTGGGCTGGTAGGAGTCCTCTGGGTGATCTACGGATACGCGGTTAGCTTCGCTAGTTCAGACAGTCCAACTTTCATTGGAATTCCTGGCTGGTTCGGAATTGACACAGCATCCATCGGGCTAAATGCGGAAACTGCAGCAGCTCTCGAAGAAACTGCTTCGTCATACCCAACAATGGCATTCGTTGCCTTCCAAGCAACTTTCGCAATCATCACCGTTGCACTGATCTCTGGAGCTATCGCTGACCGTGCAAAATTCGGTGCTTGGATGATCTTTGCCGGTATCTGGGCAACAATTGTTTACTTCCCAGTTGCTAACTGGGTGTTCAACTATGGTGCAGCTGAAGATAACAGCGACGGTGGATGGCTTGTGCAACTTGGAGTTATTGACTTTGCCGGTGGAACAGCTGTACACATTAACGCTGGTGCTGCAGGACTTGCTCTTGCATTGGTACTTGGTAAGAGATTTGGTTTCAGCAAGGGTATTACTCAGCCACACAACGTACCGCTGACACTTCTTGGTGTTGCTCTTCTTTGGTTTGGTTGGTTTGGTTTTAACGCAGGAAGCGAACTAGGTGCTGATGGCGTTGCCTCAATTGCTTTCATCAACACATTGGCAGCACCATCGGCTGCGATGTTGGGCTGGGTAATTGTTGAAAAGATTCGTCACGGTAAAGCAACATCAATCGGCGCTGGTTCTGGAGCTGTAGCAGGACTAGTAGCAATCACTCCTGCTTGTGCCTCTCTAGATCCGATTTGGGGAATGGTTCTAGGAGTAATTGCTGGAGCTCTTTGTGCACTTGCGATTGACCTCAAGTTCGCATTAGGGTTTGACGACTCACTAGACGTAGTCGGAATTCACCTAGTCGGAGGAATTGTTGGAACTCTATTCATCGGTGCTTTTGGTCGTGACGTTGGATTTGCATTCGGCAACGACTTCTCACAACTAGCAAAACAGGCTGTTGGAGCAGGAGCGGTCCTTGTGTACTCCTTCGTTATTGCCTTCGCAATTGGCTGGATTATTGAAAAGACCATCGGCTTCAGAGTCAAGGCAGAGGATGAAATCGCAGGTATCGACACAGTCGTACACGGCGAGGAAGCCTACGCTTTTGGAGCTGATAAGGGCTAATTTCTCGGAAGTTGACCCTGGTGTTTTTCAACACCAGGGTCTTCTTTTTGACTAAATTTGCCTAAATCGGTTAGGGTTTAGTTGTCTTCCTAGAAGATATGCGGATGTGGCTCAGTTGGTAGAGCACAACCTTGCCAAGGTTGGGGTCGCGAGTTCGAATCTCGTCATCCGCTCGAAGCGATCTAAACCAAGACTCGCGAAGCATGGTGGAGTGGCTGAGCGGCCCAAAGCAACAGCCTGCAAAGCTGTCAACCCACGGGTTCAAATCCCGTCTCCACCTCCAAGAACTACCTACGGACGATTGGCGCAGTGGTAGCGCACTTCCTTGACATGGAAGGGGTCACTGGTTCGAACCCAGTATCGTCCACCAAGTAATCATGCTAGATTTTTTTATTATGAAGGCAAGCAGAGCAATGCTTAGGGGAGCCCTGGCACTATTTTTTGTAGTTACATCCAGCCTTGTTTACGTTGCGCCAAGTTCTGTTGCTGTCGAAAGCTCTCTGGTTCAAAGATCTTTTAGTGCAGGAGTCAGCTCAACCTGTGCCTTGAGAGCCGGCAATTCCATCTATTGCGTCGGAGATAATACTTTTAAGCAACTCGGTGACGGTTCTATTTCCAGTAGCAGTGAGCCAAAGAAAGTTGCACTGCTCGAGTCCGCACTTAGCGTTACCGTTGGTAAATCATTTGGCTGCGCCATTGGTACTAACAAACTTGGTTATTGCTGGGGGACTAACTCAACTGGCCAACTAGGTCAGGGACCTCGTGGCCTATTTAATGGTGGACCTTACGCATCACAAATTAGCACCACAGAAGAGCTCGTTGATATTCAGGCTGGGGACGATTTTGCTTGCGCATTAACCAAGGATTCTAAAGTTCTTTGCTGGGGTGGTGTTGCACAACTGACTGGATTGGAACAAGCTGAGGCCTATCCGACAGACATGAAATTAACTGGCGTTCAGGCAATTGCAGTAGGCCCAAGCAATCTTTGTTACATCAAGAATTCGGTGTACTGCATTGGCTCTGCACCGTATTCGTCTACCTCACAAATTATTCCTGAAACAGCGGGCGCAACTGATCTTGCCATAGGTAAAGATTTTGGGTGTGCGATTGTTGGTTCAGTTGTCAAGTGTTGGGGTGACAATAGCAAAGGACAGCTTGGCCAAGGTAACACCTCGGCTATTTCAAACGCTGTAGTCATAAGTGGCTTGAAAGACATAAAGTCGATTACTGCTGGTTATCAATTTGCGTGTGCTCTGTCTGTCTCTGGTTCATCTTTCTGCTGGGGAGACAACTCAAGTAACCAGGTTTCATCTGGTGGCTCGATTCAGAATTTGAGAGTTCCAACTGCTATTCCAAATGCCGTCAGCATAGATGCTGGTTCAAACTTTTTGTGCGCAATGTTATCGGATGGCTCGATCAAATGCCAAGGAGACAATTCGAAGGGGCAAAGCGGAACAGTTACTTCCTCGACTCAGCCGATCGGGCCACATTACCAAAGTGGCTTCACACGGGTTGCCACTGGTGGAGCAACAACTTGCACAATCGATAGGTCAGCTCCTGAACTTTTCGCAGGCAACTTGAGTTGTTGGGGAGAACTGATTCCTAATGGGGTTGATGACACACTGTTCACAGATGTAGCTGTTGGAAATGTCAGTGCGTGTGCAATCAAGGTTGATGGTGCTGTTCGTTGTTGGGGATCGAATAGCGCTGGTCAACTTGGAGATGGTTCAAATCGATCTGCTACCACACCTACAGTTGTCAGCGGGTTAGGACTTTATAAAGCGAAGAACATAGCAGCGGGCTATAGGCATTTCTGCGCGAGCACGACAGATGGGTTAGTTTTTTGTTGGGGCGATGATTCGCGTCAACAGCTTGGTTATGTGCCTGATAGCAGCAATAGTTATAGCAAAGTGGCAATTGCAGTTGCTGGCATCGGAAATGCAGTAAATGTTTCGGCCGGCCTTTATCACAGTTGTGCTTTGCTAACTGACGGCTCTGTCCAGTGTTGGGGAGACAACTCCAAAAAACAGATCTTGAACAACTCAACTACACGCGTTGGGGTATCCCAAGTCACACAAACAGGGGTGGTAAGTAAGGTTGCAAGTGGCGGTTATGTGAACTGCTTCCTGCTAGCAGATGCCAGCGTCAACTGCGTCGGTGAAAACACTGACCTTCAAGCACCTGGAACGGTGGCAGGAACTTTCACCGATGTGGCTGTTGGCCTCAACAGCGTGTGTCTGACAAAAGCTTCGGGAAACAGGGTCGCGTGTTTTGGTTCTAACTCCAACACCAAACTTGGTCGAACCGGTCTCAAATCATCTACCCCAACTGATGTGGGTACTCTCTCGGCAGAAACGATATATCAAGGCTTCAAGGTTATCGCCGTTGGCGATGAGCACGCCTGCACAATTGGAGAAAACACTTTCCTTTACTGTTGGGGCTTGAACACTTCTGGACAGTTAGCCGCAAGCTTCGGTTTCCCGTCAGCGTTTGCAAAGGTAGTTCCGACAATTGCAGGCAAGGCAAACGTTGGCGAGACTCTCTCCACCACAGTTTCCGCTAACGAACCATATGCTCAAGCTAGCTACTCCTGGTTCAAAGCTAGCGACGATAAATCCTTAGGGCTAGTCATTAGTGGTGCAACCGAAGTTAAACATGTCCTCTCTGCTTCTGATCTAAATCGCTTCCTCAGCTCTGGTGTAAAACTCAGTAAATGGGGAGCAACTTCTACAGTGTTTAGGTCAGAATATGTCGGGCCAATTGCGAAAGCAACTCGAATACTTGTTTCGTCGGTACCTACAATTACGGGTGACGCAAAAGTTGGTCGTTTGCTAATCGCAAGAAGTGGGTCATGGGAAGCTGGCACCACATTGACCTATCAGTGGTACCGAGGAACAACGAAGATAAATGGTGCCACCAAGGCCGTATACAAATTAAGTGCTACGGATCTCGGGAAACAAATATCTTTGTGGGTAACAGGCTCTAAACCAGGGCTTCCAAAAGTAATAAAGAAATCCTTGAAAACAAAAAAGATAGTTCGTTAGCCAGCCAAGTTAGTTCCAACTAGGTGACCTATCACATAAGTCACTCCCATGGTCAGGAGGCTAACTACTAGGTTTCGAAGAATTCCTCTACCTGATTTAGCTCCGCCAATTCTTGCACCGACAAAACCAGTAAGAATCAAAGCCAGAACGACAGATGCGACTGTTGCTTGAATTCTGAATTCGACCCAAGGACCTGCTACTGCAAGTAAAGGGAGCATGCCACCCAAGGCGAAAGCAACAAAAGACGAAAGGGCTGCTTGCAAAGGGCTCACATGGTGATCTGAATCAATTCCTAGCTCTGCTTCAGCATGAGCTTTAAGGGCATCCTTGGCCGTCAATTCTTCAGCTACTTGAATCGCTAGCGTAGGTGAAATTCCTTTTTGCTCATAGAACCATGCAAGTTCACGCAACTCGCCTTCAGGGTCGTCAGCCAGTTCCTTGCGTTCGACAAGAAGGGCTGCCTTTTCGCTGTCTTTTTGAGCGCTAACCGATGTGTATTCGCCTCCGGCCATAGAAATTGATCCTGCGACTACAGCAGCCACACCAGCGATAACAATGGTTGCCGAGGAGACGCCAGGGGAGGCTGCTACACCGAGGATTAGACCTGAGGTGGACATGATTCCATCGTTAGCGCCAAGCACACCTGCTCTTAGCCAATTGAGCTTTGCAGCCATTGAATTGCGTTGGAATTCAAC
>JAPLAJ010000084.1 GCA_026393335.1 Rhodoluna sp.
TCCAACCAGGTTCAAAGTATCTAGGAGAGGCTGCTTGATTCT
The DNA here is from genome assembly GCA_026393335.1 of Rhodoluna sp. GTDB lineage: Bacteria > Actinomycetota > Actinomycetes > Actinomycetales > Microbacteriaceae > Rhodoluna. Next base: position 43 of record JAPLAJ010000084.1, read on the forward strand.
CTGCTCGATTATTCCTCGAGTCATCTCATTGGCAACCTGAAGATAAAGGGTTTCGCCTACAATTCCTTGAACTGAGATCAGATTTACAAAGCCAAGGAGTTGCTTGGTGATGCGATCATCATCCTTGAGCCTAGAGACCACGTCTTGCCACTGTTCAGTGGTAAGTTCGGTCAGCTCTGCCATTGTTGTCTTTCAAAAGGTCAATGTTTACAAGGTCTATAGGAAGTTTTCCACTGTTTATCCACACATATTAACACCTGTGGAAAACCTGTGGATAACTACAAGCCAGAGCGATATCTGGCCTGTGGAAAACTATCTCCTAGTATTCAACTGCTTAACCGAATGAAATTGCAAATCGAGAAGCCACATTTTCAACATTTTTTCCAAAATGTTATGAAAACCGACGGTTACCGAGCCGAAAAGAATCTTGAAAAATGTCAAATAATTTGGATTAAAACTTGACCACCATGCCTTTTGTGGCGTAAGTTTAACAGGTTGCTCGGCTTTGGGTTCGCTGAGCTTCAATCACAGATCAACTTTCGACGTGGACCCACCAAATGTTTTGGAGTAACACCTAATGAGCAAGCGTACCTTCCAACCAAATACTCGTCGTCGCGCAAAGACCCACGGTTTCCGTCTACGTATGAAGACCCGTGCTGGTCGCGCCATCCTTGCAGCTCGTCGCCGCAAGGGTCGCACCGAACTGTCTGCGTAGTAACTTTTGCTGGCTCGAGAGAACCGGCTCAAATCAGCCGAAGATTTTCGGTCCACCATGCGAACCGGACGCAAAGCTGTCGGAATCAGCATGGTTCTTTATCTCAAACAAAATGATGGTGGTTCAGACCCACGCTTTGGATTTGTGGTCTCAAAGTCAGTCGGCTCAGCCGTTCAAAGAAACCTGGTCAAACGTAGATTGAGATCTGCAATCAGGGAAAGACTTCCAAAATTCGTGAAAGGGCAAGACGTGGTTATTCGTGCACTGCCTGCCGCTAACGACCTAACCTGGCAAGCTTTAGGCGAAGACCTCGACAGCTGCCTAAATCACTTGACGAAGTAATTCTGTTAATAAGGTAAACAAATGAAAACCTATGCGTTGAACATCTGGCTCTTGCCAAGAAATGCATTCATTAGTTTCATCCTGCTCTGGAGAAAAATAATCTCACCTCTTTACGGAGATGTTTGCCGTTTCTACCCATCATGCTCCGCTTACGGTTTAGGCTCTATACAGCAGCAAGGATTTATCAAAGGGTCAGTGTTGACCTTCTGGAGGATCTTGCGCTGCAACCCATTTGCTAAGGGTGGCGTTGACGAGGTTACACCCGGTCCAAAGTGGCTGAGCTTGACCAAACAAGGATTTGTATTTGCCCAGTCCAAAACTGTGGCTTTAGAAAAGGATAAATAAATGGATATTTTCGCGGCCATACTGTGGCCTTTCAAATGGGTAATCGAAGCAATTCTGGTTACTTTTCACAGCGTTCTTACTACCTTCGGAATGCAGACAGACTCTGGAGCTGTCTGGGTTGCATCGATCGTAGGTTTGGTTCTAGTTGTTAGAGCTGCACTGATTCCCCTCTTCGTGAAGCAGATTAGATCGCAAAGGGCCATGTACGTTCTTCAGCCAGATTTGCAGAAGATTCAGAAGAAGTACAAGGGCAAGGCTGACCGCGATTCTCGCGAAAAGATGGCCAAAGAGCAGATGGCACTATACAAGAAGCACGGCTCAAGCCCTTTCGCTTCATGCCTTCCACTACTAGCTCAGATGCCAGTTTTCTTCTCACTTTTCACAACCCTTCAGGAAGCTCAGCACAAGAAGCCAGGTGTTGGACTACTAACTCAAGAGTTGTCCGAGTCATTTGCCAGGTCAAAATTCCTGGGTGCCAGCCTGTCTGAGACCTACATAACTGCCACAAGCGTTTCTGTTCAAATCATCGCTGCTGTGATGATCGTGCTGATGACTGGTTCACAGTTCATCACTCAGAAGCAGATCATGGCTAAGAACCAGAACCCAGATGTTCAGAACTCTCAGTTCGCACAGACCCAAAAAATCATGCTGTACGCGTTCCCTGTCATCTTCCTTATCTCAGGTATCTCCTTCCCACTAGGTGTATTGATTTACTGGTTGGTCTCCAACTTCTGGACCATGGGACAGCAGTTCGTGGTCATCAAGCGCATGCCAACCCCAGGATCTATTGCCCACAATGAGCGTCAAGCACGCTTGCTAAAGAAAGGCAAAATCACCGAAGAGGCCCCAGTCGAAGAGATTGAGGCACCTCAACCAGCCCAGCGCGTTCAGCCAGTTTCTAAGGCCAGAGCCAAAAAGAAGCCAAACGGCAAGAAGTAGGACACATGTCAGATCAGATTGAAACCCCAGAAAACCCAGAAGAAGAGACCGAGATTGGGGCCACTAAAACCTCAGTTAAGGACCTTGAAGAAGAGGGCGAAGTAGCCGCAGATTACCTCGAAGAACTGCTAGATATCTTTGACCTTGATGGTGACATCAACATCGATGTCCGTCAGGGAAGAGCTTATTTAGAAGTAACCGCAGACGAGGAAAGCAACCTAAGACTGGTCTCACACCCAGACACCGTTGAGGCACTTCAGGA
>JAPLAJ010000168.1 GCA_026393335.1 Rhodoluna sp.
CAATCTCCAAGGCCGGTGAATCCCTAACATCATCGCTATCTGGCTTGAAGGCAGCGCCTAGAACCAATACCTTCTTGTTTGTGAGTGTGCCAAGTTCTTGTGTTAGCAGGTTTATGACTCGATCTCTTCTGCGAATGTTGATCTTGTCGATTTCCTTTAGGTAAGCAACAGATTCTCCAACACCTAGCTCTTCAGCTCGAGCCATAAGCGACCTAATGTCCTTAGGCAAACAGCCTCCACCAAAGCCAACGCCATTACGTAAGAACTTGTTCCCGATACGCTCGTCATAGCCAATTGCCTCAGCTAGCTGAGTTGCATCTGCCCCAGAAACCTCTGCGATTTCGGCCATGGCGTTGATAAATGAAATCTTTGTTGCAAGAAATGCATTGGCAGCCGATTTCACCAGTTCAGCGGTGGCTAGATCAGTCACTATAAAAGGGACGCCGCGGGAAATCATCGGTGCAAACACTTCGCGAAGTTTTTCCTCAGATACCTTGTTAGTTACCCCTACCACCAAACGATCTGGGTTGAGTGAATCCTCTAGGGCAGTTCCCTCTCTTAGAAACTCTGGGTTCCAAGCAAGGTTAGGAGATGCAAAACCAGTTAGTTCTTTTAGTTCTTTAGTAAGTAATGCTGCAGTGCCAACTGGAACAGTTGACTTACCTGCCACAACAGAACTTTCGTTTAGGTATGGAGCTAAATCTTTAATGGCTGAGTGCAGATAAGAGGTGTTAGCTGCTAGTGATCCCTCAAGCTGTGGGGTGCCAACGCAAATAAAGTGAACATCGATATTTCTAGATGATTCATCGTGTGCTGATTTGAATGTCAGTCTTCCCGAAGCAATTTGTATCTTGAGCTCTTCATCAAGACCTGGTTCGAAGAAGCCAGCGTGCCCTGACTGCAGGCTGTCGATTTTGGCTTGGTTTGGTTCGATTCCAATAACGTTGTGACCCAACTTAGACATCGCAACTGCGTGAGTTGCACCTAAATAGCCAAGACCGATAACAGAAACATTCAACGTCATAATCTAAGTCTAACCTCGACCAATATGCTCTTATCCGCAAAGCGAATAATGAACTATAGGTTCTCTACTCTAAACACAGCAACGATGGCATTTGCATGGCCATGGCCCATTCCATGTGTTTCTTTGAGGAAGTTGACCTGCTCGAGGTGCTTTAGGTTCTTAACCTTTTTTAGCTCCTTCATCCAAAAAGCAATTGGTTTGCCGTACTTAGCCTCAATGGATGGGAAGTAACTTTTAGGTCCTTTTACTGGTTCAGCCATTACTAAATACTAACTTCGGCTCTGGATTCTATAAAAGCAGCAACGCAGGAATCAATATCTTCTTCAGTATGCGATGCAGATAGTTGGACCCTGATCCTTGCTTTATCTTTTGGCACAACCGGGAAGCTAAAAGCTGTCACATAGACACCATTTTTAAACATGGCTTTAGCAAGGTTTGCTGCCAGCACCGCATCGCCTAGCATCACCGGAATGATTGGGTGCTCTCCTTCAAGGAGTAAGAAACCTGCCTCATGCATCCGCTGCCTAAATTGTTTTGCGTTGTTGTGCAATTTGTTCCGAAGTTGCATGCCCTCTTTTGAGCTGGCAATTTTGATTGCCTCCAATGAACCTGCTGCAATTGCTGGCGCTAGCGAATTTGAGAACAGATACGGTCTTGCCTTCTGTCTGAGGATCTCGATAATTTCTTTTCTTCCTGAAACATAACCACCAGCAGCACCGCCGAGAGCTTTTCCGAAAGTACCGGTATAGATGTCAACCCGATCACTGACTCCAGCTAGCTCTGGCGTTCCTTTGCCACCTGCACCTAGAAGTCCAACGG
>JAPLAJ010000036.1 GCA_026393335.1 Rhodoluna sp.
ATCAAGCTGATGGGCTTTGGTCACCGCGTATATAAGAACATGGACCCGAGAGCCACCATTGTAAAAGCCACAGCAGATCGAGTGCTTGCAGATCTTGGTGTTAGTGATCCACTACTTGATATTGCTAAGGAACTAGAAGCAGCTGCATTAGCTGATGAATATTTCATCTCTAGGAAGCTTTATCCAAATGTTGACTTCTATACCGGTGTTATCTACAAAGCAATGGGTTTCCCAACCAGAATGTTCACCACACTATTTGCTATGGGAAGACTGCCTGGATGGATTGCGCACTGGCGTGAAATGAACCACGATGCATCTACCAAGATTGGTAGACCTCAGCAGCTATACATCGGTGAGACTATTAGGCAGCTGAGCTAGCCTTAATAATCTTTGTCTGTTCCTTATAAACAGTAGGGAATAGAACCAAGAAGGCCACAAACGCTAACGCACCTGCGATGACAAATATTTGCTGGACGCCAAAAGCATCAATCAAGAATCCAGCAACAGACATTGAACCAATACTTGCTACAGCAATTATTGATCCGAATGCAGCAAAGACTCTTCCTTGCACTTCGTGTGGCGTTTCTTTGATCATCATTCCAACGCCATAGCTGTTAATGGTCGCATTAGCCATGCCAGCCACAAACCAAACTCCCATAATTACCCAGTAGTTTGGTGCGATACCCACAGCAAAACCTGAAAGCGAAAGAATTGCCATTCCGTAGCCTAGGACAATCAATTCGGTGCGAGGTTTAACCTTTTTTGCGCCTGCGATAGCACTAAACAGTAAAGTTCCTAGAGCAAAACCAGTTCCAACCAGGCCATAGATGAATGAGTCTGCACCCATGATGTCAGTAAGCAAGAAAACATCTCCAACGTTCACAACGCTGATGCATAGAACCATGCCGAAGACAAGAATTACAAGAGAACGTAGAAGAGGGCTCTTAAACATGAACTTGAACCCACCGGCCAGATCTGTTTTTTCTCCAGCCTTCAATGCCTGAGGTTTGTGATTCACCTTCATTAGGTATGGAACAATGGCGATAAACGTTGTGGCAACAGCGTCGATGATGAAAGTTATGACGTAACCAGTTCTTGCTACCAATATTCCGGCAACTGCTGGTCCGAAAAGCCCCGCAAGGGAGAAGTAACTTTGGATGGTACCCATAGCTCTTCCAATGTCTTCCTTCTTTGCAAGGGTTGGAGTCAGCTTTCCCCAGGTTGGCCCAACAACAGATGCACAGGTGTTGGCGATGAAAAGGAATAGCCAAATTGCCCAAGTTTCAAGTGGTTGACTAAGAGCAAAAATTGAGGCTCCACCAATAACTGAAGCGATAGGAATGATCTGTCTTGTGCTGAAACGGTCAGCAATTGTTCCAGCAACTGGTGCAAAAATAATTGAAGGAAGTGTTCCAACGATGAATAGCGCAGCAACCGCTGCTGGACCTTGATCTTTCTCTCTAAACACCAAGGTGAAAATAGTGAGTTCTGTTCCTAGAAGGCTAAAGGCACGAGCTAGTGCCATGGCTTGAATCTTTGACCACTGCGTCTTTACAGGTTCAATCATTTTGTTACTTGCTTTCTAGCCAATAGACCACTGTGTCGCCGTATGACTTTTCTTCAGTTAGTTTCAGTTCCTCAGGTAATTCAGGTATTGGAGTTCTCGATGATCTCTCCAAGATAATCACTGCATCTTCCTTGAGGTGAGGAAGTAGTGCTGTGAGGTTTTCATTGATGTCTGTATTTGATACTTCATAAGGAGGATCAATGAAAACTAAGTCAAATTTACTAGAGAAGGTAGCTAGATAACTTGAGACAGACTTGCCTTCTGCTCTAATGTCACAGTCCAGTTCTTCCTTCTGGAGAGCTGCCTTGATCATTCTCTGGTTGGTAATAATGCCACCTAGAGCCTGCTTGTTGTTTTCAACAAGCAGGAGTGATCTTGCTCCACGGCTTGCTGCTTCAAAGCCCAAAGCACCAGTTCCTGCATATAGATCTAAGACATCTGAACCATTGATTAGGTTCAGAGCCTCTAGACGATTGAAGATGCTCTCGCGTATACGGTCTGATGTGGGCCTGGTTACTTTTGCTGGAGAGGCTAGGGTTCTTGAGCCGGCGATACCGCCAATGATTCTGGTCATAGTGTGCCTAGCCTAACTTGTCCTTGGGTTGGGAGAAGATTGAGGCATGCTTTTACCCCTAACGCCCATAGATCGCCTGATAGGCGATAAGACCGCCAAAGCGTTGGCTAAGAACCTAGGGATCAAGACAGCAGCTGATTTACTGCAGCATTACCCAAGAAGATACTCCTCAAGAGGGGAACTGACCCCTATCAAGGAAATACCGGTTGGCGAGACAGTAACGCTTGTAGCCGATGTGGTTGAGGTTTATGAAAGACGGATGAAGGGTAAATCCGGAGTCATTCTGGAAGTGAAACTTACAGATGGTGAAGGCTTTGTAACAGCCACCTTCTTCAATCAGGCTTGGCGAGCTCAGAAGCTCAGGCCAGGAGTTAGAGGGCTTTGGGCTGGAAAGATCGGTAGCTACCAAAACAAGCTGCAACTATCTCACCCTGACTATGAACTCTTTGGTGATGAAATCGAAGATGAAGTTGCTAAAGCTTGGGCTGAGTTACCTATTCCTATTTACCCAGCATCATCAACTTGTTCAACCTGGCTGATTCAAAGAGCAATGCGTGTAGTTCTTGATGTCATTCCAACTTTTGAAGATGAAGTCCCAGAAGCTCTAAGAAAGAAACATTATCTTCTAGAGCTGCACGATGCAATCATAAAGATTCATCAACCTGCCAACATGGGGGACTGGATGGCAGCGAGAGATACCTTGAGATATCACGAAGCCTTCATCCTGCAATCAACCTTGGTAAAAAGAAGACTTGAGAACAAACACCAAAAGAGCACCAGCCGAATTTCAAAAGATAAAGGCTACCTCTCACAGTTTGATGAAAGCCTTCCTTTCACTTTGACCAATGGTCAGATTTCAATTGGTCAAGACATTGCTGAAGATCTTTCACAGTCACACCCGATGAACAGATTGCTTCAAGGTGAAGTTGGTTCTGGTAAAACTCTTGTTGCAGTTAGAGCAATGCTCACAGTTGCAGACAGTGAAGGCCAATCTGCTCTTCTTGCTCCAACCGAAGTGTTGGCTGCTCAGCATTACAAATCTATTGAGCGAACACTTGGACCAAAGTTAGCTAAAGAACTTGGTCTTACTCTTCTAACCGGTCAATTGAATGCAGTTGATAGAAAGACCGCTCTGCTAAATATGGTTTCAGGCAAAGCCAAGATTGTGGTTGGAACCCATGCTTTGTTTGCAAGCAAAGTTGAATTCTTTGATTTAGGGCTAATCGTTGTTGATGAACAGCACCGATTCGGTGTTGATCAGAGAGAAGCTCTCAGACTCAAAGGCAAATTACCGCCACATGTCCTAACCATGACAGCAACTCCTATCCCTAGAACACTGGCTGTCACAGTCTTTGGTGATCTTGATGTTTCGATACTCACAGAGCTACCAGCAGGACGTCAGGCAATTACTTCACATGTCATCACTGATGACCAACCAGCACTGGTTGCCAGGGTCTGGCAGAGAGTTGCTGAAGAGGTAAGTAACGGAAGACAAGCCTTTGTTGTTTGTCCACGTATTGATGAATCAGATGAGGGTGAAGAACTAATCGCTAGCGGTGGTGCTGCGCAAGAAGATGAAGAGTTCCTAGAAGAAGGCAAAGCACCTAAACCTAAGCGACCACTTGCAGCAGCAATTAGCGTCGCAGAAGCTCTGAAGAGGAACCCAGCTCTTCAGGGACTTCGCATCTCTGTTCTTCACGGTAGGCAGTCCTCTGAAGAGAAGAACGAGATCATGACAGCCTTCTCTAATAAAGAGATTGAT
>JAPLAJ010000120.1 GCA_026393335.1 Rhodoluna sp.
CCAGCAAGAGTGCCTGGGTGCAGAGCTTGCATAAGTAATGCCCTAATACCGCCAACTAATGTCCCGAAGTCTCTGTGCACAATCCAAGGTGCGTCGGTTGGCAGGAATAAGCCTCCTGTTTCACCTTTGGCTATGACATCTAGCCAAGGCGGTGTGCCGCTGGGTTCGTTGGAGAGTAGGGCTCTGAATCTTTTGGAATATGCTTCTTGAAATCTATTGTTTGGCATCAGGCCTAGCAGGTCTTTTCTTTGAGTCTGGCTATTGAACGAAATCCATCATCCTGAGACCAATCTTGCCACATTAAGTTGTGGAAAATATCACATATAAGTACGGCTGCCATCAATTGAAATGAAATCTGTCAAAAGCCTAGAAACAGGTCATCGTTATCAACTGAAAATTCTCTCGGTGAAAAATTGCTCCAACTTGGAGGCAGAAACTGCCGCACGTGAGTGAGTTTCTCTAACTCTTTCTTATACCTGCTGTCTAAAGATCCAAAAATCAGGATGGCAGCGGGTTCAAGCCTATTTACTAATTCTTCTAGGCCATTAAGAAGCGCATGGCGAAGAGCCCTATCGCGCGTTGCGCCATAAGTCCCAACCGCAACGATGCTCTGCGATGGAATTCCCGAAAAAGCAATTTCGTAGTCATCCTTGCAAGACCATCGAACCGAAGGAACGACATTGATGCCCCTGCTCTCCCAAACAGCTCCGGCTTGCCTTGACGCTCGTATATTTTGGATTCGAACAGATGGGGGCATGTCTGGTGACAGGGTTACGTCAGGAGTCAAAATAACTTTGTACTGGGAAAATTTCTCTACATACCTCTCTGGGTGTATCAATACGCTTTGAAACTTTCTGTCTTGTGCAAAGAAATGCAGCCCCGTTTCCTCAGAATCATTCACCCGTGTGATCTGATCAAAACAGACCAAGTCATTCGGGATCATATCCATCCCCAACTGACGAAGAAGTGGAATTTGCTCTTCCCCAACAACTTCAAAATCTGAAGGATAGGACGCGATAGTTCTGCCGAAGATGTAGAACTCTAATTCAGACTTGTAGACAATTTTCAACCAAGCGCCTCAAACCTAGTTAAACATTCATTCAGATTTTGATTAGAGATCTGGTGATGGAGTAGTTTGAATGAAGATCGTTCTCAAATCTCCCTGAAGTTGTAGGAAGATTGTCCACAATCAGCTCACCTAAGTAGGTAACTTGCAACATTTCGTCATGGTAACCCAATCTCGTTATTGCCACATACCCTGACTCGAGTTTCAGAACAATTCCAATATCCGAGGTGTACAACCAGGCCTGTTTGCCATCAATAAAACATTCCATGTTCTCCCGAACCAACAAAATCTCCGAAATACGCTCTCCCTTTTTGAAAAAATATTGGTTCCCATGGGTTCGTGCCTCTTCAAGATCCTGCTTTTCAACTGTGCATGTCTGGATGGATGAGTAGAGTTCTGGGAAGCCTTCTAGGAGGTTTTGATGAACATCGCCTTGCAGTCCGAAGAGGTCAGTATCGGTTGCAATAATTACAAAATCTGAACTCAAATCGCTTGAAAGATTGGGCCCTGCGATGAAGGCCAATCTCTGGCCTATCATGGCTCTAAGCTCGATGACCTGTTCTAAAGTCAGTATGTTTTCCATAACGTTTATTCTCCTATTTGTTCTCTAGAAAATGAATTTTGTACAATTTGCCTTGACTGGAAATGTGGACATCGATAGCTGGGGATCCGTCTGAACTCGACGTTGGCCTGAAGTTGACCCTGTCTCCATTGGCAAATTTAACTACAAATCCCTTGCCGTTCTTCATCGGAACTGGTTTTCTTCCCTGCGCAAACTTCTTGAATAGCTGTTCTGCCGCATCTCTAGGCTTGTCGCTGAATAGATATTGCGTTCGGTTTGGGCCATCTTTTCCAATTTTGGAGCCATCGCTACTCTTCGGCAGCTGAGACAATAGTGCTGCATGTACATCCTGGAGGCTTGGCAAAGCCCCACCTGCCCCACCCCCTGTTGCTGAACCCAAATCTTACCTTTCTCTATAAGGAAATGTTCCCTTGTGGAGAAGTCTAAGATAGGCCACCGACATTGTATTTTGGGACCTGACACCCTGCCCTACCACATTGAAGCATGTTGAGAAAGTAATCTTTTACCCAGCGCGACAATGGCAATGAGATGGCATTGTTATTGCCTAGCAGGTCTTTTCTTTTTTAGGTAGGTTGCCATTGATCAGGAAATCATCGACTGTGTCAGCTACGCAACTATTGGAAGAACCATAAGCTGTGTGTCCTTCTCCATCGTAAGTCAACAGATACCCCTTAGCCAAAACGTTGTTAGCAAAGTTCTTTGCCTGAGAGTAAGGAGTCGCAGGATCGTTAGTTGTTCCAACTACAAGCATTGTTGGTGCACCTTCAGCCGAGTAGTCGGTGGGTCCTTTAACGACTTCAAATGGCCACTGATTGCAAGCCAATCCGCCATACTGCCAGTAACGACCAAAGACTTTGCTGGTCTTCTTAACAACTTCATTCTGTGCCAGCATGTCCTGCTCTTTATTGGATTCACGGCCATCAATACAGGTGATTGCTTTGAAAGCTTCATTGTTGTTGTTTGTGAACTTGCCTAAACCTGCATCATAAGAAAAATACGAATCAGCTAGAACTAGAAACACGCGGCCATCAGAGTCTGTCTTATCAAAGAATTCGTTGAATGCCTGAGTTAGGTAAGACCATGCTTCTTCAGAGTAAAGCGCTGAAATCATTCCAGTAAATCCCGAAGTCAGGGTCAGCTTTCTTGATCCCTCGGATGTGTAAGCGGGCTTTCTTTCCAGCACTGCTAGAAAGTCTGAACCTACTTTCTCCATGGCTTTTTCCACACTTAGACCTTTGAATGGGCAGTCTGAAACATTTTGAATGCAGTCCTTCAAATACGCGCGCATAGCAGATTCGAAACCCTTGAGTTGATTAATTGAATCTTGCTCAGGCGAAGAAGTTGGATCGACTACGCCATCTAGAACAAACCTGCCGACTTTCTCTGGGAAGTAAGTTGCATATGTTGCACCTAGTAAAGTGCCATAGGAGAAACCTAGGTAGTTTAGCTTTTCGCTACCCAGAACAGCTCTAATGATGTCCATATCTTTAGCCGCTGAAGATGTATCAACGTGGCCGAGTAGTGCACCAGTGTTTTCAAGACAGGCTGCACCAAATGCCTTAATTGTTGACTTCGAGTATTCAAGGTCTTTAGGGCTGCCAGGCTCATAGTTGGAAGAGTTGTATAGCAAACCCTGCATACCCTCATCATCAAAACATTTGATGGCTGTGCTGGCACCAACACCTCTAGGGTCGAAACCTACGATGTTGTATTCGGATCTAAGTTGATCCGTTCCTAATGAACCAATGTACTCGGTTACCCATTCCCTACCGCTAGAGCCAGGGCCACCAGGATTCATCAGCAAGTAAGGAGCATTCTCCGGGTCCCCTGCTGGATTTATGGCAACAGCAAGCTTTATAGCTCCTTGCTCTGGCTTACTCCAATTCAGTGGAGCTTGAATGTAGCCACATCTAGCATCTGAGTTCTTGCCTTCACAGTCACTCCATAGTGGGGTCTGTGCGTAAAACTCTTCAATGGTTTTTGGAGTGGTTGTAACCTCAGGGTCGATAGGTGCTGAGTTATTCTCAGGAAATATAACTGGGTAGGCCATCGCACCTGATGCCACCAGTCCTGCGATGATGCTCACCGAAAGAACAACCGTGTTTAGTCGACTCATCTTGCTGCTTTCCTTCTAAAGCCAACCGCTAGTGAATCCAGCAAATAGTTATCCTTCACATTTCTATCCATGCGGTAACGAACCTTTTCAATCTGTTCAATGTTATGAATGCTTTGAGCTTGAGTGCTTTCGTTAGCAAGCTTGGTGATTTCTTGAACTAGGTCTGCATTAATCAATGCTCCGCCTGTGCCAAGTTGAATAGTGAGCACATCCCTATAGAGACCCATTAGGTCAATTAGAACTCGATCTAAACCATCACGCTTGGACCTTGTTGCTCTCTTCTTTTGTGCTTCTTCAAGTCTTCTAATGGCCGCTCTGGAACTTGGATTGAGTTTGCTTTCCTCACTGACACCAAGTGAAATCAAAAGTTCTTTACGCTCTGCATCATCTTGTTCTGCAGTTAGCTGTGCTCCATCGCTCTCAGCTAACTTGGCCAAAGTTTCTGAAACATACATCGCAGAAGGAATATCAGTAATTGAAAGTACAGCTTTGAGCGCTTGGGTCCTTCGCTCTCTAGCTCCTGCATTAGTCGCTAGCCTTCTTGCCATGCCAACGTGGCTTTGCGCCTGGGCAGCGATGCTCTGAGCTAAATCAAAAGCTATGCCGTATTTTTCAACAAGCAGCTGGGCAACAGCATCTACTGTCGGCACCTTTAGTTGAACGCGGCGAACTCGAGAACGAATAGTTGGCAGAAGATCTGCTTCGCTAGGAGCACAGATCATCCAAATGGTTCCCTTTGGTGGTTCTTCGAGAGATTTGAGCAGTAGGTTGCTGGTGCGCTCTGACATCCGATCGGCATCTTCAATCACCATGATTCGGAACCTACCGATAGCTGGCATTTGAATTGACTTCTCAATGAACTCAGTTACTTCATCAACGCTTATCAAAACGCGTTCTGTGTTTAGTACCTGAACATCAGGATGGTTGCGAGTTTGAATCATTTGGCATGAGTTACAAGTACCACAGCCACCTTCTGAACAAAGCAGTGCCGCTGCAAAGGCAAGGGCTAATTGAGATCTGCCAGATCCTGGTGGCCCGGTGAACAACCAGGCATGATGAATATCTTTACCCTCACGCCTTATCTCACCAAGCAGTGCACTTACTGCTTCTGGTTGAGAAACAACATCGCGAAAAACCTTTGGTGGAGTGAGCATTACTTAGATAAGTCCGGCTACTCGTTGACGGATAATTTCTTGCATTTTCTCAACAGTTACAGATGCATCTACTACTAGAAAACGCTCTGGCTCGGCATGAGCTAAATCCAAATATGCAGAACGGACTGTCTCAAAGAATTCCGTCTTCTCTTTTTCTAAACGATCAGGTTCTGTTCCAGAAGTGTTTCTTCTGGCTCTAGCTTGTTCAGCAGGAAGGTCCAAGAGAACTGTGAGATCTGGAAGTAAACCACCAACAGCCCACAAAGATAAGTCTCTGACTTCGGTTCTAGAAAGATCTCGACCTGCACCTTGATAAGCAACAGATGAATCAAAGTAACGATCTGTGATGACAATCTTGCCCTGCTCAAGAGCTGGACGAATCTTGCTGGCAACATGGTGGGCACGATCTGCTGCGAAGAGTGCTGCTTCTGCTCTTGGCGCTAAATCACCTTTGTGATGCAAAAGAATCTTTCTGATTTCCACGCCAACATCAGTTCCACCTGGTTCAAGGGTTCTAACAACATCCTTGTTTTGCTCAGTTAGCCATGACTCTAGAAGGTCCGCTTGGGTTGACTTACCAACACCATCGATACCTTCAAAAGAAATAAACAGACCGGTCACTATTCGGCTTTCTTCTTCTTTGCAGCGCCTTTTTTAACAGTTCGAGCTGGAGCAGTAGCTCGTCGACCAGCCTTTGAGGCCTTAGGTGCAGCTTGGCCAGGCTCGAGACCTAGCTTCTCCCTACGAATAGCTAGCAGTTCAAAAGCACGCTCTGAAGTTAGCTCATCTAACGGTTCATCTTTAGGCACTGTAGCGTTCAAAGCGCCATCGGTCACATAAAGACCGAACTGGCCAGATTTAGCAACAACGTTGGTCTTTGCAGCTGGGTCTTCACCAAACTCCTTCAGCGGAGTTGCAGCAGTTCTTCGGCCTCCATACTTAGGCTGAGCAAATATTTCTAGAGCACCCGGTAGATCCAAATCGAAGATCTGATCTTCGGCTTGCAAGCTTCTAGATTCTTTGCCCTTGAGAAGATAAGGACCAAACTTACCGTTTTGTGCTGTGATGTCAATTTCTGTTTCAGGATCTTGCCCAATAACTCTTGGTAAAGCTAGAAGTCTTAGGGCAACTTCTAAATCAATAGATTCCGCAGACATGGTCTTGAACAAAGAGGCAGTCTTTGGCTTTACTGCCTCAGGGTCATCAATCAAAACATAAGGACCATAGCGACCATCCTTAAACAGAATGTTGTGTCCTGTTGCAGGGTCAGTTCCTAGAATTCGATACTGCAGAATTGGAGCTTCAATCAGTTCATGAGCCTTTGCAAGAGTGAGTTCATCAGGGGCTAGGCCCTCTGGAATGTTAATGATCCTGCGGCCATTCTCATCTGCGCCTTCAGCATTAGGTTCGATATAGATTTCCATATAAGGACCGTACTTACCAGTTCTCAAGGTAATGCCATCACCTAGATCTAGTGAGTTCAATGCCTTTGGATCTATATCGCCAATATTTTCAACTACGCTGTGTAGACCTGGGTTATCACCAGCACCGAAGTAGAACTGCTTTAGCCAAACGCTTCGTTCAATATTGCCGTTTGCAATCTCATCCAAGTCTTCTTCCATACGAGCAGTGAACGCATAGTCCACTAGTCGTGACACATTTTGCTCAAGGAAGCGAATAACAGTGAAAGCAATCCATTCAGGAACAAGTGCTTGACCACGCTTAACCACGTATCCCTTGTTCAAGATATTGCTAATGATGGCAGCGTATGTTGAAGGGCGGCCGATGCCCTCTTCTTCAAGAGCCTTGACCAAGCTAGCTTCGGTATATCTTGGTGGCGGTGAAGTCTGGTGGTTCTTTGCATTTACTTCAAGAACCTTTAGCTTCTGACCAACCTCAAGATTAGGAAGTTTGCTTTCCTTCTCTGTTGACTCGTCCTCGTTGCGGCTCTCATCCTGGCTTTCCTCGTAAGCGGCCATGAAGCCTCTAAAAGTAACTACAGTTCCACTGGCTGTGAACTCTGCGCGGTCGCC
>JAPLAJ010000087.1 GCA_026393335.1 Rhodoluna sp.
GCTAGCCATTGAAGCGAAAGCGGTGTTTACGGATAAAGCGGTTGCCTGTAAGACGGTTAGGTCTTCAGGCTCTTCAGCGTCGTTACCTGGAGCCCATGTTCCTAGAAGAGATCCACAGCGTGAACTAAAGTCCGTAGCAGCGTTCCATTCCTTGATGCGGCCGTCAACATGGTCATTTAGTTTGAAGCCCTTAGATAGCCATTCAGCAAGAGTAAAGATCTTGTATGTGGAACCACTCTGGAAGCCCGAAGAACCACCGTAATTCTTATCCGCTGAGTAGTTCACTGAGGTGTGACCAGGTAAACCGGAGTCAGTCTGGTCATAAATTCGGTTCTGGGTTAGAGCAAGAATTCTTCCTGTACCAACTTCGACAGATACGCTGGCTGCTCCAACTTTAGATTTATCGGTAGGCGGCACCCAAGTCTTGGTTGCCTTATCGGCCACTTTTTGAAGCTTTAGATCGATAGTGGTGTAGATATCAAGACCACCCTTACGAAGAAGAACTTCGCGATCTTGTTGGGTTGGGCCAAATTCTGGTGAGTTACGGATGTTCCAAACAACATAGTCACAGAAGA
Organism: Rhodoluna sp.; assembly: GCA_026393335.1. GTDB lineage: Bacteria > Actinomycetota > Actinomycetes > Actinomycetales > Microbacteriaceae > Rhodoluna. The sequence goes on from JAPLAJ010000087.1 coordinate 576, forward strand.
AAGCTGTGGTCTGATCGTTTTCACAACCAACTGGAATCTTTTGAATGTTCAGTTCAATAGGAGTTGCTTTATAAGCATCAGCTTCAGACTGGGTGATATCCCCCTGGTCTGCCATGTTTTGAATTACATAGTTACGTCTATTAAGAGCGCGGTCTTTATTCGCTTCAACATCAGGACGGTAATCTTCAGCACCTTTGAGCATCGCAGTAAGCATCGCTGCCTGAGGAACATTTAGATCTTTAGCTTTGATGCCGAAGTAATACTCGGATGCCGCTTCAACACCATTGATGTTGGTTCCAAAGAAGGAAAGGTTTAGGTATCCAGCAAGAATGTCTTCTTTGCTATAGCTCTGTTCCAGTGCCAGAGCAAGACGAACTTCTTGAAACTTTCTCTGCAGAGCATGAGCCGAGTCAGTTTGCATGGCAATTGCCTCTTCATCACCACTTAGCACTGCTGCTTCAAGCAAGTTGTTCTTTACAAACTGCATTGTGATGGTAGATCCACCAGGGCCTTTACCTGCTTTGGTTAGGTTAGTTAGAACTGCTCGACCAAAAGATACCCAGTCAACACCTGCGTGCTCATAGAATCTTGGGTCTTCAGTATCAATGGCTGCTCGAACCATGTTTGGGGAGATATCCGCAAAGTCAACTGAAATGCGGTTCTCAGCAAAGAACCTGGCAACCTGAACTGGCTTACCGTCCTGCATGGCATAAATGTTTGAGGCATCGGCTGCGTTAACCGGCTTGATAAAGTCAGGCAAACTTTCAAAGATTGAGATGGTAGCGCTGGCTCCAAGCCCGCCCAACCAGATGAATGGCAACAGTAGGGCCATGCTCAGTAGGCCTGCTATTGAGCTAAGACCAAAAAGTCCCAGCCAACCTGCCTTTTTCTTATTTTTCTTACCCGACTCAGCCATAGACTCTAGGTTACCTTCAAACTTTGAGAGGAACTATGAATATGGTCATCTGGGAATACACTGTAACCCCCCTTCCGCCACACAATCCCAAGCAAATACTGGACCATTGGGGTGCGCAAGGGTGGGAGCTCGTTCAGGTAGTTACCAGCCCAGAGGGCGGATTTGTAGCATATATGAAGAGAGCTAAGGCCTAAAAATGACTGGAAGAGTTGAAGCGAGACTTATCGAACTGGGCTTTCCATTGCCTCCAGTGGTCCCGCCGGTAGCTGCATACATCCCTGCTGTTGCAACTGGGAACTTAGTTATGACCGCAGGTCAATTACCAATGGTTGATGGCAAGTTAGTTGCCACTGGCAAGGTGCCATCACAGGTTTCACCTGAACAAGCTAAAGAGTTAGCTCAGATAGCTGCATTGAATTGTCTAGCGGCTGTGAAGTTTGCAATTGGTGACCTTGATCGAATCACAAGAATTGTCAAAGTCAATGGCTTTATTGCAAGTGATCCAGAATTCACCGGTCACCCAGCAGTTAACAATGGAGCATCAGAGTTTCTAGGTGCGGTCTTTGGAGATATCGGCATTCATGCAAGATCAACAATTGGTGTTGCTGTACTGCCACTTGATGCTCCGGTAGAAGTTGAACTGATAGTTGAGTTCAACTAGTCAGTAGCTCCATTGTGTAACTTGTCATTGATTGCTTTCATCACTGATGAGTCAGCAAGAGTTGTGGTGTCACCAACTGGTCTACCCTCAGCAACATCTTTAAGAAGTCTTCGCATAATTTTGCCTGATCTAGTTTTAGGCAACTCAGAGACGACCATGATTTGACGCGGCCTTGCTATGGCACCAATCTTTTCAGTAACCCAACTTCTAAGTACTTTTCCTATTTCTTCTTCGTTGGGTGCATCGCCTAACTCATCTTGACGAAGAATCACGAAGGCAACAACTGCTTGTTCAGTAATCTCATCTTTAGCCCCAACCACAGCTGCCTCGGCAACCCAGTGGTGTTCTACCAATGCTGATTCAATTTCAGCGGTTGAAAGCCTGTGACCTGAAACCTTAATCACATCGTCAATGCGACCTAAGAGCCAGATGTCGCCATCTTCATCGAATCTCGCTCCATCACCGGCGAAGTATTTTCCTGGAAATCTTGACCAGTAGGTTTCAATAAAACGTTCTGGGTCTCCCCAAACACCGCGAAGCATGCTAGGCCAAGGCTGATCAATAGTTAGGTACCCTGCTTCACTTCCTTCGGCTGAGCTGATTACTGGACTACCATTTTCATCAACTATGCCAATGGTTATGCCAGGTAGCGCTCTTTGAGCAGAGCCTGGTTTGGTCTTCATGGTGTGTGGGACAGGGGATATCATGATGGAGCCTGTTTCGGTTTGCCACCAGGTGTCCACTATCTCGCATTTAGATCCACCAACTACTTCGTGATACCACTGCCAAGCTTCAGGGTTAATAGGTTCACCTACTGAACCAAGGATTCGAAGAGAGCTGAGGTTGTGACCATCAACAACTGCTCTTCCTACTTTCATAAAAGTTCTAATGGCTGTTGGTGCAGTATAGAAGATACTCACTTTGTATTTAGCGATGATTTCCCACCAGCGTTCAAAGTTGGGGGAGTCTGGTGTTCCTTCGTATATGACTTGGGTAACCCCATTGGCAAGTGGTCCATAAACAACATAAGAGTGACCGGTAATCCAACCAACATCGGCAGTGCACCAATAAACATCAGTTTCGCTCTTGAGATCAAAAACAGTTCTGTGCGTATAGGAAGCGCCGGTTAGATAACCTCCGGTTGTATGCAGAATACCTTTAGGTTTTCCAGTAGTTCCAGAAGTGTAGAGAATAAAAAGAGGATGCTCTGAATCAAAACCAACTGCTTCATGCTCAGGTGCAGCTTTTGCTAAAGCCTCATGCCACCAAATATCTTTATCAGATAGGGCAACATCCGAATTAGTTCTTTGAACTACCAGAATATGTTCAATGGAAGGGCAACTGTTATCTTGCAGCGCATGATCCACAGCTTCTTTGATTGGGTGAGCTTTACCCTTTCTGAAACCACCGTCAGCGGTGATTACAAGTTTTGCCCCAGCATCGAAAATTCTGCTTCGAAGTGAGTCAGCGCTAAAGCCTCCAAAGACAACGCTGTGGACAGCTCCAATTCGAGCAACAGCAAGCATCGCAATCACAGTTTCAGGAATCATAGGCATGTAGATTGCCACCCGATCTCCAGCGACGATGCCCAAATCTAATAGTGCATTAGCTGCCTTCTTAGTCTCTGCCAATAGCTCACTGTATGTGTAGGTCTGAGTGTCTCCTGGCTCACCTTCAAACAGGATGGCTGTTTTATCGCCCTTGCCCCCTAGAACATGCCTATCCAGGCAGTTATAACTGGCATTGATCTGGCCATCCTCAAACCATTTGGCAAAAGGAGGATTGCTCCAATCAAGGGTCTTGGTAAATGGCTTGTGCCAAGCCAACTGGTTAGCTTGCTCAGCCCAGAAGGATAAGCGCTCAGGGCTAGGGGATTCAAAGTTAGCCGCAAAGTTATCGCTCATAGGTGCGATTTTATAGGTGAGCGGGGTTGGGCCTAGACCAAAGGGCAAAAGCGTTATCCATGCTTGACATTAGAATTTTGCGTTTATCTTGCCAAGCTTGTTTCGTTCTTGTTATGCTAATCGGGTCAGCTTCGGCTGACCTGCGATACATCGATTCCCCCAATCATGTATCGCCGGCCCCGGTCACTCCCCCCAGAGACCGGGGCCCCTTAATTTAACTGGCCTTTTTACACAGCCCAACGCTCACCCTGTTTTCCCCAAATGTAGCTAGTTGGCAAAGAGTAGGTGTTGAGGCAGATGAATATTTCCTCATGACAGCAACCGCTCTTTTGGAAGAAATCTTTAGCGATCAAGGTGTAACAGACATTTTGATTGATGGCTGCCAGACGACGTTGATTGAAAAACAAGGAAAGCTAGAAAGAATAAATCATCTATTTCCAGATGAAAATGAATTGAATCTTTGGGCAAGAAACATGATGAGCCAAAATAACTCAAGATTGGATATCGCCAAACCAATATCGGAAGTAACCATAGAAACATTAGTTGGACTTCTTCGCATACATGCTGTTCTTGCAGGGGAGTGCTCTAAGCGCACACAGGTATCAATTCGCAGGCACGCAGTTTCCAGCATCAGCTTGGAATCACTTTTAGCATCAGGTTCTCTTAGCGAAAATCAGTTGGGCATACTCAATCAAATCATTCATGACAAAGAGAACTTCGTAATCATTGGCGGCACAGGTTCAGGTAAAACCACTTTGTTGAAAGCGATGCTAAGTGCAGTTTCTACAGA
>JAPLAJ010000144.1 GCA_026393335.1 Rhodoluna sp.
GCTGAAAGTGAACGCGAAGGTTTCTCAAACGCCGTTGCCAGAGTTGTCGATAGGGACTACATAGTCAAAGAACGTTTGACTTTAGATGTTCGCGTCCTAGTAGCAGGAAAAGAAGTTTTCAGAACCTGGGCTTTGAATGAAGCTACCGTCGAAAAGAGTGCTGCCGAGCGAATGCTTGAAGTTATTGTCGAAATAGACAGAAAGCCGTTATCAAGCTTTGGTTGCGATGGCATAATTATGGCAACCCCTACCGGCTCAACTGCATATGCATTTAGTGCAGGTGGACCAGTGGTTTGGCCAAGTGTTGATGCGATGTTGATGGTTCCATTATCCGCTCATGCCCTTTTCTCAAGACCGATGGTGATTAGCCCACGCTCACTTCTAGCTGTTGAGGTTCTTGACCGATCTGCTGGAACAGGAGTGCTCTGGTGTGATGGAAGAAGAACTCATGATCTTCCTGTTGGCGCAAGAGTTGAAGTTTGCAAATCACAAAAGTCTGTGCGTCTAGCAAGATTGCGTCAAGGGCCTTTCACCGACAGATTGGTTAGAAAGTTTGCTTTGCCTGTAACAAGCTGGCGTGGACCTGACAGCACAGAGCAAGGCTAGCCAAAGCTTTAGTAAATGATAGAAGACATTTTTATTCGCGACCTTGGTGTAATTAGCGAAGCTAAACTCAACTTTCACCCAGGCCTCACAGTTCTAACCGGTGAAACTGGTGCTGGTAAAACAATGGTCTTAACTGCTCTTGGGCTTTTGCTTGGGGCTCGAGCTGATTCAGGAATGATTAGAGCCGGCTCTGAGCAAACTGTTTTAGAAGGTCATTGGAAACTTGATTCAGAAAATATTGCATTAGCCAAGGCACAGGAAGCTGGCGCGCTGGTTGAAGATGGCGAACTGTTGCTAGTTAGAACTGTTGGAACTGACTCAAGATCTAAAGCAGTTATCGGTGGCAGATCAGCTCCTGTGGGATTGCTAACTGAACTAGCCGAACATTTAGTTGTTGTCCACGGACAATCAGACCAGATTCGACTAAAGTCTCCAGTTGCCCAAAGAGTTGCACTTGATCGTTTTGCTGGAGTAAAACACCAAGAACTGCTTGCTCAGTATGCCGAGGTCTATACCTCTTGGCGAGCGGCAAAGACCCAGCTAGAAGAAATACTGAAGAGCGATTCGACAAGAGTTGCCCAGATAGAGGAGTTGAACGAGTCTCTAGCATTACTGGCAAAGCTAGCTGTTCAGCCAAATGAAGATGTTGAACTTGAAGATTTAGCTAAACGTTTGACTCACACAGAAGACTTGAGATCTTTGGTGGGGCTGGCTCACGAAGCACTAATTAGCGAATCATTTGATGGTGTCGATGCTCTGGGTTTGGCCGGTAAAGCCAGGAAAGCTATTGATAGTGCCACATCTCACGACAGTTCATTAGAGATCATTGCAACCAGGCTAAACGAGGCTGCCGAGAATCTAAATGAAGTAGCTATCTCGTTAGCAAGTTATTTGGCTTCATTAGAGTCAGAGAGCTCAATGAGCCTAGATGAAATCCAATCGCGCAGAAGCGAGATTAGTTCTGCGCTAAGAAGATTTGGTCCAACCATTGAAGATTTGCATGCATTTGAAAAGTCAGCTCAGCAAAAACTACTCGATCTTGACACTTCAACAGAGCGCGTCGAGGGGTTAACTCTTCGAGTTTCTCAACTCGAGGCAAACTGCAGGGCACTTGCAAAAGAAATTTCCACCAATCGAATCAATGCAGCTAAACAGCTAGGGGAGCGGGTATCCGATGAACTTGTTGCTTTGGCAATGTCGGGATCGAAGCTCCATGTTCAAATTGAGGCTAGTGATGTTCTTACCTCTAGTGGAATAGATGCAGTTTCTTTCTTATTGGAATCTTATGCAGGAGCAGAACCGAGGCCGATAGGCAAAGGCGCATCGGGTGGAGAGCTCAGCCGTATCATGCTCTCTCTTGAAGTGATACTTGCTGAGTCGGATAGTGCACCTACCTTCATCTTTGATGAAGTTGATGCTGGAATTGGTGGAGCTGCTGCGATTGAAGTTGGCAGAAGGTTAGCAAAGCTAGCTAAAAATGCACAGGTGATAGTTGTCACGCACTTAGCCCAGGTAGCAGCCTTTGCTGATCAACATCTTGCAATCGTAAAAACCTTGGATGCCATGTTCACATCCAGCGATGTCAAAGTGCTCGATGACTCTGCTAAAGCAGAGGAGTTAGCTCGAATGCTCTCGGGGCTTTCTGACTCTGAAACCGCCAGATCCCATGCCCAAGAACTTCTCGATCTTGCCAAGAACTCTTAAAACTTAACTTCTGTCGGCATGTCGAACAAGTCAAAGTTGGTGGCTTGACGAGGTAAATGCTAGTGTTAAATTCCATGGCTGATGCGATGGATTCTGGTAAATCAAGACACATATTTGTGACCGGTGGGGTTGCTTCCTCACTAGGCAAGGGCCTAACAGCCGCCAGTTTGGGGAATCTTCTAAGAGCTCGCGGGCTATCTGTGGTTATGCAGAAACTAGACCCTTATCTAAATGTTGACCCTGGCACAATGAATCCTTTTCAGCATGGTGAAGTGTTTGTGACAGACGATGGCGCTGAAACTGACTTGGATATTGGCCATTACGAACGTTTTCTAGATATCAACCTTTCGCAGTCCGCTAATGTGACTACCGGTCAGATATACAGTGAGGTAATCCGTAAGGAAAGATCCGGTGGCTACCTCGGCGATACAGTCCAGGTTATTCCACACATCACAGACGAAATCAAGCGCAGAATGCGCTTGCAGGCATTTGAAGATCCAGCCCCTGATGTAATCATCACCGAGATTGGTGGAACCGTAGGTGACATCGAATCACTTCCATTTATCGAAGCAGCCCGTCAGGTAAGACATGAGCTAGGCAGAGACAAGGTCTTCTTTGTTCACGTATCTCTAGTGCCGTATCTTGCTCCAAGTGGCGAACTAAAAACAAAGCCTACCCAGCACTCAGTTGCCACACTGCGATCAACTGGTATTCAGCCAGATGCAATTGTTTGCCGCAGCGATAGACCTATCGGAGATGCAATCAAGAAGAAGATTGCTCTGATGTGTGACGTTGATTTGAAGGCAGTAATCAATGCGGCAGATGCAAACAGCATTTACGATATCCCAACTGTTGTAAATGATGAGGGCTTAGATTCATACATCATCAACCATTTAGGGCTTGTTGCCAAAGAAGTTGACTGGACCAGATGGAGCAGTGTGCTAAAAGCTGTGCACGAGCCAGTTGCCGAAGTTAATGTTGCCCTTGTAGGTAAGTACATTGATCTTCCTGATGCTTACCTTTCAGTAACCGAAGCACTTCGTGCTGGTGGTTTTGCTGAGCAAGTCAAGGTAAAGATTAAGTGGGTAGCCAGCGATCTTTGTGACACCGAGGAAGGTGCCAGAACTCATCTAAGCGATGTAGATGCAGTATGTGTTCCTGGTGGCTTCGGAGTTCGAGGTATTGAAGGAAAACTTGGAGCGCTAAAGTTTGCCAGAGAAAACGGCATCCCAACTTTAGGGCTTTGCCTAGGTTTACAGTGCATGGTGATTGAGTATGCAAGAAATGTTGTTGGCTTAGAAGGCGCATCTTCAACAGAGTTTGAAAGTGAAACCAAGTATCCGGTGATTGCAACAATGGCTGAGCAGGTCGACATTCTTGCTTCAGGGGACATGGGTGCAACTATGCGACTAGGTCTTTTTGAAGCAAAGCTGCAAGCAGGAAGTGTGATTGCTGAAACCTATGGCAAGACAACAGTTAACGAACGTCACCGTCACAGGTATGAAGTGAACAACGCCTTCAGAGATCAGATTTCAGCTGCTGGCATGGTTTTCTCAGGAACATCTCCTGACGGTAGCTTGGTTGAGTTTGTTGAACTTCCAAGAGAAGTCCACCCATACTATGTATCTACACAAGCGCTCCCTGAGTTCCTCTCAAGACCTACCAAAGCGCATCCACTTTTCCATGGGTTAATCAAAGCTGCCTTAGCTGGCCGTTTGTTTAGCAATAAAGCCGACTAGAGCAA
>JAPLAJ010000148.1 GCA_026393335.1 Rhodoluna sp.
CTCTGCCGCCGCCAGCTGGCCGCACGCGCCATCTATCTCTTTACCCCTGGTGTCTCTCAAGGTTGTAGTGATGCCAGCTTTTTCAAGTGTGCTGATGAAGATTCGGGTTGCTTCAGGTGTTGAAGCTGTCCAGATTGAACCTGGAGTTGGGTTTAGGGGAATTGGGTTGACGTGCACCCAGCCCTTACCTCGAGCATTTAGTTTCTGGCCTAGTAGCGCGGCACGCCACTGGTGATCGTTCATATCTTTTATAAGTGCATACTCGATGGAAACTCTTCGACCCGTTGCATCAAAATATGCTCTAGCTGCATCAAGTGCCTCATCGACTTTCCATCTTGAGTTCACTGGAATAAGTTCATCTCTCAGTTCATCATCAGGAGCATGCAGAGATAGAGCAAAGGTAACTGGGATATCTTCTTTAGTTAGCTTCTCGATCGCAGGTACCAAACCAACCGTTGAAACAGTTATGTTTCGAGCTGACATTCCTAATCCCTCTGGCGCAGGTTTGACCATAGTTCTAACTGCAGTCATCAAACGGTTGTAGTTAGCAAGGGGCTCACCCATTCCCATGAACACAATATTTCCAACACGCTCTTCGTGTTCAGTAGCTTTTCTACCGCCCAAACCACCAGCTGCAATAACAGCATTAGCTTGAACTATCTGATCCACAATCTCTGCTGCGGTCATGTTACGAGTGAGACCTGCTTGACCGGTTGCACAAAATGGACATGCCATTCCACAACCAGCTTGAGAAGAAACACAAAGAGTAATTCGGCCTGGGTATCTCATCAAAACAGATTCAACTAGAGCGCCATCAAATAGTCTCCATAGAAACTTGATGGTGTCACCTTTATCGGTTTGCAGTCTCTTTACTTCGGTAAGTAATTTAGGCAGGAATACTCCGACTAGTTCTGCCTTACCTTCTTGAGGAAGATCAGTCATCTCATCTGGGTTAGCTGTGTAGTGAGTGAAGTAATGCTTAGCAATCTGCTTCACTCTAAATGCAGGCACACCTAGTTCTTTAGCCTTAGCAGCTAATTCATCCTTAGACATATCTACTAGATGAACTGGTGGCTGGACTTTTCTAGGCTTAGCTTCAAATTCAAGAACCGGGCGACCGGTGGCATCTTTCTTCTGCTCCCAGCCTTCGGTAGCAGGTTTTACTTGACGTACTTCAGTCATCTGCTACCTCCTTAGGTTGAATAACAAGTCTAAGTTATGGGGTAGGGCGGCCGGCATAGCGGAATAGGTCACCGTATCTGAGCTTGACGATTCTTACAGTTCTATTAGGGTTAGGTGCTTCAAGCATCATGCCATCGCCCAGATACATAACTACGTGATACTTATCTCCGTTGAAATCATCAACATATGAGTACCACATCAGATCTCCACGTACAGCTTCCTTGATCGGAACTAGTCTTCGCTTAGCTGCCATGTTGTAGAACTGGTTGGTAGCAGAGTGCGTGCCGATATATGTCCCAGCAACCTCATAGCTCTTCTTTGTTATACCGCTGCAATCCCAAACGTTAGGACCCATGCCACCTAGAACATATCTTTCACCAAGTTGCTGAGCTGCAAAGTTGTAAGCAGTTTCTACCTTGGTTGTATCTGGTGGTCCAACTTCATAAAGACTAGGTGCATCAATTGGACCTGTTCCATTATTCTGTCTGGCCTCGTCAATCAAACCTTGGATGCGTTGCTGCATCAAGCTGTCAGAAATTCTCTCAAGAGAGACAAGTTGCGCTTTGAAGGTTTTGTTGAGGGCGTTCTGCTCATCAACTTTCTTTTGTAAAGTGTTTGCTGCTTTCTGAGCCTCAACCAAAGCTGCTTTAGCTATTGCTGACTTTTCAGCAAGTTCTTTTTCGGCTTCTTTGAGTTGATCGGTTAGCGATTTGGCATATTGCTGTCGCTGAATTGCTGCTTTATAAATCTGATCACTTGATTGAGCAATCTTCTCTTGAGCACCCAGTTGGTAAAGCAGGTTCCCTGCGTTATCTGAGTTCAGGAATAAGTTCAGGGATGTTCCGGCTGCCCCATCTCGCCACATTTGGCTAGCAATCTGAGCAAGCTGTTTTTGGGCTGTTTCAGCTTCTGCTTTGGCGGCATTGACCTTCTTTTGCAAGATGGCCACTTGAGCTGCCACAGCTTCTTCTTCAGCCTTGGCCTGGTTATAAATCTCTGCCTTGATCATGGCTTTGCGCTCAAGATCAACCTGCTCAATAGTCAGGTCTACGATGATTGCTTGAATTCGAGCAATCATGGCTTTCTTCTTGGCTACGGTCTTTTGGGCGTCTTTCACCTCTTCAGCAGAAGGGTAATTAGGCACCGCCATGGCCTGCTGGATGGTAAACCCACTAAGTAGGACTCCTGCTACAACAAACAGGGCTAGGTAGCGTGAACGTAAGCTTTTCATGTCCCGCCACCTCCCTCTTTCATGCAGTATTCCTAAACTAACACCGAATAAGCCAAATCTCAGGTTGCAAAAACCTACCCTTAGCAAGTAGCCTTGCCATTGGTGCTTTAAAGCTCCATCGCTTTGACGGCCCCATCGTTTAGTGGCCTAGGACGCTGCCCTTTCACGGCAGTAGCACGGGTTCGAATCCCGTTGGGGTCACCAGCGATGAGGCAATAGAAGTACTTCTGGTCCTGTAGCGCAGTTGGTTAGCGCGCCGCCCTGTCACGGCGGAGGTCGCGGGTTCAAGTCCCGTCAGGATCGCTGCGATTTAACAATCGCTCAGCCTAAGACTTGTCTTTGGTTGAGGCTGGATAGCTCAGTTGGTAGAGCGAACGACTGAAAATCGTTAGGTCCGCGGTTCAATCCCGCGTCCAGCCACAACATCTTCGATCGCTTCAACTCTAGAAGTTTCCCCCGCAATGAAAATCAATTCTTTATTCTTGCGCTCTCCCACAGATCCCACCTTGGCACCTGATTTGTTATAGATGCCTATTTGTGAACCGATGTATCTCTTGTAATCAAACTCGAGTAAAGCAACGCTTTCGTGGTTCTCAAGCAGAGCCTCTGCGATATCTATTGGTTCAACCCAAGATTCATTGTTATAAGAGACAACCACAGTCTTCGCTTTAGCCTTGGTAATGACATCTTTGAATGCTGGTGGCATTTTCTTTCTTTGGTTAAACACAGAGTGCGTGTGTGGCTCTTTGCTATCCACTCTTTTCATGGCTACGCCATAAGGCTCAGGGTTATCCCAGCGCACAAGAGTTTCCCAGATGTGGTAGTTGGTGAAGTATCGATGCTGGTTGTATGGCGGATCCATATATAGAAGGTCAACTTCAGGTAATTCATCAATCACATCTTCAGCTAAGCCAGGGATGCTTTTGCCCGTCCCTGGAATAAGTTCAGGCACCAGTAGTTCTAGATCATTGCCAGATCTATGCGACCAGTTCTTCAGGTATGCCATGTGCTGACCGGTGGTGCTATCAACGTGATCGGCTGCCAACATCAGGGATGTTAGAAGAATTGGGTAGTCAACATCAAACCTGAAGTTTGTTTCTAGTTCTTGACGAATTGCATCTATCCGTTGACCGTTTTTAGGTTGAAAGAATCGTGCCTCTTCGCAGAAGTTCTTGGTCACATAGCCAGTAACCCCAGGCAGTGCGTTCAGGTATGAAATCTTTTGGCTAATAGCCTCTATATCGGCAGTGTTGGCATCGGCTTCTAGGTAACACTGAGCCAAGATATGGCTATAGGTAGCGATATCACTAGCTATAACCGATAGGCCTTGTCTTTTGAATTCCTGGGCGACTCTGGTCGTGCCAGTAAAGAGGTCAACAGCAGTTTTAGCCTCTGCAGCTTGGGCAATTGCCCCTAAAACCCCCACAAGGGTGCGCTTAGAGCCTAGATACTTGATCACGACTTACCCTTGTTCATTAGTAAAGGGTATCAAGTGCACAGGACTAGGATTATTTAGTTCGCCCAACTACTTTGGTGCAACAGAAAGCGTTACCTAATGGCAGTTTTAGCCCGTTTCCGTTGGATTGGCCTCATTTTCATCTCTATGGCGATATCCATCGTCATTATTGATGGCACAATCGTAAACACCATTTTCCCGTCCCTAATTAGGGCTTTGAATCTTTCCAGCAATGAGGTGCAGTGGGTTAATGAAAGCTATGTTCTAGTCTTTGCTGCACTCCTTCTTATATGGGGTTCGCTTGCTGACAGCGTTGGCCGTCGTCGGCTGTTAGTTATTGGTATCGTCATCTTCGTTGCAG
>JAPLAJ010000086.1 GCA_026393335.1 Rhodoluna sp.
GCTGTGGATATGAGACATTTCAACACCCTGCTCGGCAAGGGCTTGTGCGACAAGCAAAGTTCTGTGGCAGTCGAGAGGTTCTTTCTCTGTGCACATTAGAGCCAATACGTATTTCTGGGAGCCGGCGATGACACGTTCAAGGCCCTTATCAAATGCTGATCTTTGCCTTAGGCGAGAGTAAACGACTCGGCCGTCCTCGAAGTCACTCTCATTAGGGGACCGACCCCCGAGTTCATCACCAATGAACACATATTCAATCTCAGACTCATCCAACGACTTTGCCAGTGCTTCTCTGTTGAATTGGGGTTGGTACCTGCTATAGGGAGCTGATCTCACATCGGCTATGGCAGTAACACCTGCAGCCTTCAATAGACTTATGAAGGCTTCAATTGAATGTATGGAATGCCCAATTGTGTATATCACGAACTCAATCTTATCCTTGTGTTCAAAGTTGGATAATCCCGGCTATCAACTTGTAGCAGTTATCGTTGAAAGCCTCACCCAAACTTAGTGTGATGACCGCCTTATTGATGTTGTAGATCCCTGCTGGCTTCTTGTTGTACTCCAGCTCAAACACTGGGTCTGTGATCTTTAGCCTGTAATCGTGGCCTCCATACGAAAAAGCTCCGCGTGTAGTCACTCGATTGTGAGGGTGAACTTCGAAGAATCTTTCAATTTTGAAGTTTTCAACTTGAACGAGATAAAGAGAATTCTCAAAATCTGAAATTTCACCGTACGGCACTCGATCGTTTAACCCAGAGCTAGAAGATGAGCCGACACTCCATAGGGCTTTAGGAGAATCCAGTAGCTTATGAATTTCCGTTAGGGAAAACTCGCCAACCTTGTTGAGTGGAACACCCACATTCATAAGCCAGTTTTCCTGTTGGTGTTCATGAGCCCTAGGTTCAAGGAGTTGTACCGCGAGGATGTCTAGAAGTTTGGAATCCTCGCCCGTTATGATTCGATGTTCTGGTGTTTCAAGTGCGTGAGATGGTCTCTCAGTGACAGGGCGAATCCACTTTGAATACGATCCGTCATAAAAAGCTTTACCTGCAATGCATCGCCCGTTGTTCTTCCGAGAATTAGCCAAGCAAACAAATGTTGCGTTAGGCAACGTATCCTCCTTTAACCATGAAGGGGAATCCTTTTTCTCACGAATATCATGCCATAGAGCAACGACATTCGTCAGTGGATTAGTTGTTACAGCAAACTGGATTGCTGAGAGCAATCTACTTGGTTGAGTCGCCCGCATCTGCGTCAGGATTTTCAGGTTCAGACTTAGCGCCTGAAGAATCATCCTCAGGGTAAAGATCTGCCCACTTGTCTTCATACTCTTGTTCATCTGAAGAGGTGCCTAGTTCTGCTTGCAGGGCAGTCAGGTCGGTGTTAGGACTGAAGTATTTCAGCTCGCGAGCCACCTTGGTGTTCTTCGCTTTTTGACGGCCACGACCCATGTCGAGACCCCCTCTTTTATTCTTGGCCGGGCTATTTTGGCCCAGGAAACGGTAAATCTGCCACTTAGTATATCAGGGCTCAGCCCAGTAAAAGCCCAAGATAAGCAGCTGTGGAGGAAAGTATCAGGGTGATTATTGTGTATAGGGCTGCTGCTAGGGGGCGATCTTTGGCGACTAGTTGAACTGTTCCAGCAGCCCATGCGCTAAAGGTAGAAAGGCCTCCAGCTAGCCCTACGACCAGTATTGCCAACCAGGTGAGGTTAGTTTCGAAGTAAACAACAGCCCAGCCAGCAAAGAATGAGCCAAGGATATTGGCAATCAAGATACCCCAAGGCCAGAAGCCGTTGAGCTTACTGATAGCGAATCGAAGAGCTGAGCCAAGGCCGCCGGCAACGAAGATGCCTAGTAGAAGTAGTGGGTTGAAGATCTCGCTAATGCTCATTTCAGACCAGCCTTAGCTTTACCAATGTTGACTCCACCTGCGAAGGCAAGGAAACCTAATGCGAACATCACTCCTGTGATTGCCAAGCTACCTGGTTGATATAGAAACAGTGCAACCCCAGACATTGTTGTGAAACCACCGGACACACCTGTTCCCCAGAAAGCCTTTCGTCCGACAGATGCAAAGTGTGGGTGGAAAGAAACGATACCTAGAAATAGTGCACCGAGCACATTCACAATGACCAAAGATAAAGACACTGCAAGTGCTGAGCCGACCGAAAGCTCTAAAGCGCTACCAATTGCATATCTCAATAGAGCACCAATTCCTCCACCTAGAAAAACTAGGAAGTACTCAGAGGAAAGAAGCTTAGTCATCTTTCAAGTCTAAGATGTCATCTGGTGTGGCATCATCTTTAGCAACCATGGTGATCACTTTATTGTTCTCACCACGGTGCCTGCGCATCTGGCCGCTAGATCTAAGCACCTCACCACGACGAACATCGCCAGGTAGTGGTGCCCGGCTAAAGAGGTCTATTTTCTCTGCAGATTCTAATCTCCAAGGCACAAGCACAATCATCGCTCCGCGAACGTACATCAACTGTTTACGAATACGGTTAGCTCTGTGGTTATGGAAGATGTGCTCCCACCAGTGACCCACAACATACTTAGGAATGTAGATTGACATGCGCTGTTGTTCATGCAGCAGTCTGTATTCAGTTAGGTACTCGCTCAGTGGTGCGCCAAAGTCTCTAAATGGCGAAGGAATGATTCGAAGTGGAACCTGGATTCCATACTCTTCCCATTCCTTAGCGAATGCTGCTGCTCGGATTGGATCAACAGCGATGTGGACAACCTCTAACCTGTCGTGCTTACTTGAAAGTGCATAGTCAAGAGCTTTCAACTGTGGGGCAGTTAGCTTGTCCATAAGCACAATGGCGTAGTCACCCTTGCTACCGAATTTCATGTCTGGTCTTAGTTGAATTTCTTTGTCAACTTCGATGTAGTACTTGTTTGTCTCATACATGACAACCCAGAGAACAGGCATGATGATAAAGACCAACCAAGCTCCATGAGTGAACTTCGTTAGCGTAACAATAATCAAAACGGATGAGGTCATCAAAGCACCTAAACCATTTATCAGCAATCCGCTAAAAGCTTCTTTGTTAGAAACAGTTTTGTTTTTTATGCCTCTACGCCAGTGCACA
>JAPLAJ010000008.1 GCA_026393335.1 Rhodoluna sp.
AAGGTTGGCGATGCTGTCCACTCGTTCCTGCACCTAACAACAGATAACGCTCTGGCTGTAGCCAAGGAAGTTGACCGCAGAAGAGCAGCTGGAGAATCACTACCTGCTTTAGCGGGTGTGCCAATTGCCGTCAAAGACAACCTGACCACAACCGATGCACCAACCACAGCAGGTTCAAAGATTCTTGAGGGCTGGATCGCTCCTTATGATGCAACTGTCGTTACCAAGCTGCGTCAAGAGATGATGCCAATTCTTGGTAAGACCAACCTAGATGAATTTGCTATGGGATCTTCAACAGAGTTCTCAGCATATGGACCAAGCAAGAACCCTTGGGATCTAACAAGAATCCCTGGTGGTTCAGGCGGTGGCTCTTCATCTGTTGTCTCTTCATTCCAGTCACCTTTGGCAATTGGCTCAGATACCGGTGGATCAATTAGATTCCCTGGTGCTGTTACCGGAACTGTTGGAATCAAACCAACATATGGTGCTGTATCAAGATACGGCTTGATTGCTCTTGCTTCATCTTTAGATCAAGTTGGACCTGTTGCTAGAAATGTTCTTGACGCAGCTTTACTTCAAGATGTTATCGGTGGCTATGACCCTAGAGATAGCACCTCACTAAAAGACTCTCTAGGTTCAATGGTTGAAGCTGCTAAGAGTGGATCACTAAAGGGCAAGAAGGTTGGTGTTATCAAACAACTATCTGGTGCTGGTTTCCAACAGGGAGTGCAGAACAGATTTGCTGAAGCACTAAAACTAATTACTGATGCAGGTGCTGAGATTGTTGAAGTTGATTGTCCATCATTTGAATATGCAATTGATGCCTACTATCTAATCCTTCCTGCGGAAGCTTCAAGTAACTTGGCTAAGTTTGACTCCGTTCGTTTTGGTATGAGAGTAACTCCAGAGGGTAACCCAACTATTGAACGAGTTATGGCTGCTACTCGTGAAGCAGGTTTTGGCCCTGAAGTAAAGAGAAGAATCATTCTTGGAACCTATGCTCTCTCTGCTGGTTCATTCGACAAGTTCTACGGAGCTGCTCTAAAGGTTAGAACTCTTATTCAAAGAGACTTTGATGCAGCTTTTGCTAAAGCTGATGTATTGGTTTCACCAACCGCACCAACCACAGCATTCAAGTTCGGTGAAAAGGTGGCTGATCCTTTGGCTATGTATCTAAATGACATTGCAACTATTCCAGCCAACCTTGCTGGCATCCCTGGTATCTCAGTTCCTATTGGTCTAGCGGATGAAGACAATCTGCCGGTTGGTATTCAGTTCCTTGCCCCTGCTCACAAAGATGCTGCCTTGTATGAAGTAGGAGCAGCACTTGAGGGAATCCTTGAAGGTATCTGGGGTAAGCGCATGATGGACTTCGCACCTAAGTTGGAGGGTAACTAATGGCTAAAGCTAACTTGATGGATTACGACAAGGCTCTAGAGCTTTATGAAGTGGTAATTGGTCTAGAGGTTCACGTCGAACTCAATACCAACACCAAGATGTTCTGTGGTTGTAAGAACGACTTTGGTGATGAACCAAACACGAATGTCTGCCCAATCTGTATTGGTCTTCCTGGATCTCTACCTGTAGTAAACCGCAAAGCAGTTGAATCATCTATTTCAATTGGTTTATCACTTGGCTGCCAGATAACTCCAACTGGAGGATTCTCAAGAAAGAACTATTTCTATCCAGATCTAGCCAAGAACTACCAGACCTCACAGTTCAGAGACCCGATCGCATTCGATGGTCAACTAGATGTTGAAGTGCCTTCAGGCAACAAGTTCACTGTGTTGATTGAACGAGCACACATGGAAGAAGATGCTGGAAAGCTAACTCACATCGGTGGGGCAACAGGTCGTATCCAAGGTGCCGAATACTCGCTAGTTGATTACAACCGTGCCGGTGTTCCACTGGTTGAAATTGTTACCAGACCAGTATTTGGTGCAGGTGCAGAAGCTCCAGAACTAGCTGCTGCCTATGTTCGATCAATCAGAGAGATTGTTAAAGCTCTTGGTGTTAGCGATGCTCGCATGGAGAGAGGTAACGTTCGCTGTGATGCCAACGTTTCAATTAGACCGCACGGTCAAGAGAAGCTTGGCACTAGAACAGAAACTAAGAACGTTAACTCACTTAGATCTATTGAACGTGCCGTTAGATATGAAATCCAAAGACAAGCAGCAATTCTTTCTGCTGGTGGAACTATCACCCAGGAAACACGTCACTGGCACGAAGACAAAGGTTCAACTAGTGCAGGAAGACCTAAGTCTGATGCTGATGACTACCGTTACTTCCCAGAACCAGATCTAGTTCCTGTTGAGCCATCAACAGAACTAATCGAATCTCTAAGAGCAGCACTTCCTGAGAACCCAGCCGATAGACGTAAGCGTCTAGCCGGTGAGTGGGGCTTTGCTGAAATGGAATTCAGAGATGTTGTTAACGCAGGACTCATGGACTTCATCGAAGAAGCAGTTGCAGCAGGGGCTAAGCCTCAGGCTGCTCGTAAGTGGTATTCAGGTGAGATTGCACGTATTGCTAACTCAGAAGATAAAGATGTTTCAGAAATGAACATCACACCTTCACAGGTGGCAGAGATTGCAACGCTAGTTGAATCGGGCAAGATCAATGACCGTATTGCTCGTGAAGTTCTATCTGCTGTATTAGCAGGAGAAGGTTCCCCTACTGAAATTGTTTCTTCTAGAAACCTTGAAGTTGTTTCAGACGATGGTGCTCTTATCGCAGCTATCGATGAAGCTCTAGCTAAACAACCTGATGTTCTTGAGAAGATCCGTGAAGGTAAAGTTCAAGCAGCAGGAGCAGTCATTGGTGCAGTTATGCAGGCCATGAAGGGCCAAGCAGATGCTGCTCGTGTTAGAGAACTGGTTCTCGAAAGAGCTAATCAGTAACTAAACATAAGCATGGAGCCATTAGAGTTTTTGGCTTCTGGTGCTTTATCTATGATTTTCCTGTTTAGGTAAGTCATCACTGCGGTTCTACGTTTTGAATCTATGACAATTTTGTACTTGAACGTTGAATAGTTCTTGGTCAGCGGAATTTCTTTGTTCTCAGCCCAAATTTTTGAGTTATCAGGGCATCTAACTGCACCGCTCTTTAGGGAGTATTTGAAGTTGTTTCCAAGGCATGTAGCCAGTAGATCTTTAAGATACTTGGATTCTTCCATCTCAAAATCAGAGTAATTTTCGATCCAGCTCCTCAATGAGGCTCTGAGAAATTTGCTCTCATCCACAGGATTTATGGAACAACTCGGCAGATTGTTGTTCACTGGTGGCCTTCCCGCGATGTTGCAAACGTCTGCATTTAGCTGGACAAGCATCGCTGCTAAATCCTTAGTACTCTTTGGTATAGGTTCGCTCTTACCGACAACTTTTCCGCTTTTATCCTTACCAACTAGAACAAACTGCTGGAACACTGGAACAAACTTCTTCCAATCCGTATACACGCTAGGGCTTGTAGGAAGGTATTTTCTTGAGACTGTTGCTGCCCCGAGGTTTGTTATTTTTTTGATCTCAGCACCGAGCTGCCCCTTTAGAAAGGTGATTGCTTTAGTTGCTTCGTATTTTGAGGATCTGCTCCAAACTAGAATGTCCGAAATCGAGGCAGCCGTTGTTGGTTTGTTCCAAACAACAGTGACAGGACCTGTGTCGGTCTCTGCTTGGGTAGCAACGATTTGGCCAGTAAGAAGATGAATCGCGCAAATCAGGATTGCTAGTTTCTTCCTCAAGTTAGCTCCCCAAATTTGTCGGCACTTATTCAATATGGATTTTACTCAACTGTTTGTCGACTGTCTCAAACATCGGAATCAATGTTCCCAAAGTGTTAGCAGGTGCGTCGAAAAGCCCTAGTTTTTTGCAAAAACCCGAGGCTAATAACCTCGGGTTTTTCATTTCTTGGGGTGAGTAACGGGACTTGAACCCGCGACATCCTGGACCACAACCAGGCGCTCTACCAGCTGAGCTATACCCACCATGTTTTACTTCGGACTAGCCGAAATCAACTTCTAAAGTTTATCAGTCTTGATGCCCTCAGCCAATGCTTGAGCTTCTTCAATTGAAGGACCAGGGCCCTCAACGAATACACTCTTGCGGTAATACTTGAGCTCTTCAATGGATTCAAGGATGTCCGCTAGGGCTCGGTGTCCACCGTCCTTCTTAGGTGCTTGGAAATAGGCCCTTGGATACCAACGCTTGGACAGTTCCTTGATGGTTGAGACATCGATGTTTCTGTAGTGTAGGTGGTCATCAAGAGCGGGCATGTATCTGGAGATGAACATACGATCTGTCCCAATGGTGTTACCGGCTAGGGGAGCAGTCTTGGCATTAGGGATATATTTCTTGATGTATTCAAGAACCTGTGCTTCAGCATCAGCTAGATCAATACCTGAGGCAAATTCATTAATGAGCCCAGACTCTGTATGCATGTTACGCACATAGTCACCCATCGCTTCGATTGTTCCTTCGCGAGGCTTGATGACTAAATCGATGCCCTCGTCTAAAACATTGAGATCGAAATCGGTTATGACTGCAGCAATTTCGACTAGGCACTCTGTTTCAGGGTTAAGCCCTGTCATCTCGCAGTCAATCCAGACTAAGTATTCAGGTATGTTCATTGTTCCTTCAAACTAAACAGAGCCCCGACATCGGTAGGCTCCGTCTAGTTTACCCTTAGGGCTAAGCGGTCTTAGCGGTTGACTTACGCTTTGGAGCTGCCTTTGTTACTGCCTTCTTAGCGACAGGCTTCTTAGCGGCTTTAGCAATCTTCTTGTTTGCTTTACGTTCTTTTCTTCCCTCAACTAAGCGGTATAGAACTGGAACGATAACCAAAGTAAGAATGGTTGAAGAGAATAGACCACCGATAACTACAACTCCCAGAGGCTGAGAGATGAAGCCACCGGAACCTGTGAAGCCTAGAGCCAGTGGGCTCAATGCTCCAATGGTTGCAAGAGCTGTCATCAGGATAGGACGTAGTCTCTGACGAGCACCGTTGATGATTGCTTCTTCAAACGGCATACCCTGTGTGCGGTACTGGTTGATGAGGTCAATAAGAACGATGGCGTTCGTAACAACGATTCCAACTAGTAGCAACATACCGATCAGAGCTGGAAGACCCAGAGCAGTATTTGTTACTAGTAGAGCAACAAAGGCACCGGTAGCTGCGAACGGGATAGAAACAAGTAGAACTAAAGGCTGTGCCAAGCTTCTAAATGTTGCCACCATGATCAGATAAACAATTGCGATAGCTGCAAGTAGAGCTAGTAGCAACTGGCTAAATGATTCTGCCTGGTCAGCTGATACTCCACCGATAGGAAGAAGTGTGCTGCCAGCTGGCATGTTATCTGTCAGTGCATCAACCTTCTCGGCAACCTGCATGGTGATAGCACCTAGGCTTGCATCCTTGTTTGGAGTTAGTGAAACAGTTGCTGCGCGGTCTCCATCCTTGGTTGTGATCTTGGTTGGGACAGCAACTAGTTCAACCTTGGCAATTGCACCAAGTCTTACCTGACCGAATGGGCTTAGCGGAATTGCTTTTACTTCAGCAATAGTCGCTGGAACATTCTCAGACTTGATGTAGATATCGGTCTGCTTGTTGTCGATGTTGATCGTGCCAACAGACTGTGGGCTCATCGCATTTGATACAAGAGTTGAAACAGCAATCTCACTTAGTCCAACACGAGTAGCAGCAAGGCGATCAACAGTTACCTTTAGAGTTCTCTGCTTCTCAGACAAGGTAGTAACAACATCAGGGGATACGTTGTCAATCTTTCCTTCTAGAGCATCCTGAACCTTCTTGATACCAGCACGTAGCTGCTCATCAGTCTTAGCAGTAACAGTTACATCGATAGTTCCACTTGAACCAAATGATTGACCTGATTCGAAGCTGACCTTACCTAGTGACTTATCTGCATCGAATAGCTTCTGCATCTTGGCTTGGAAGGCATCTCCATTAACTGATTCATCAATAGAAACCTGAATCTGGATTCCACCGGCTGACTGACCGAAAGCAACACGGCTATCACCGGTTCCACCAATGGTGGTGGTTACAGCAACAGTGTCACCACTATCTAGCAGAATCTTCTCAACACCTTCAGCAGCAAGAGCCTTCTCTTCAAGAGAGGCACCTAGAGGTACCTGCTGGGTGATGCTGAATGTAGTTGAACCTGAGCTTCCGATGAAGTTGGTCTTGATCAATGGGACTAAACCAAAGGTAAACACTAGAACTAGACCAGAGGCAACCAGGGTAATTACTGGACGCTTCTGAGTTCCTGTAAGAACTGGAATGTAAATACGCTGAAGAATTGACTTCTTCTCGTGCTCTTCCTCTTCCTTACGAGCGTTAGCTGCAAACTTCTTAGCCTGTGCTTCTGTCATACCTGCTTCAACCACTGGAGTCTTTAGGAACCAGTAGGCAATAACAGGAACGATAGTTAGAGATACAAATAGTGAAGCAACCAGTGCTAAAGCGAAGGTAAGAGCGAATGGTCTAAACAACTGACCGACAAGGCCTCCAACAACAGCGATAGGTAGGAATACAGCAACAGTTGTCAGAGTTGCTGCAGTAATAGCTCCAGCTACCTCTCGAACAGAGTTCAAGATAGCTTCAACCTTCTTCTCGCCATAGGCCAGGTGTCGGTTGATATTTTCAATAACCACAATGGAGTCATCCACCACACGACCAATAGCGATAGTTAGAGCGCTCAAGGTAAAGAGGTTTAGTGAGTAACCAAAGCCTGAAAGACCAATGAAGGCTACCAACAGAGATGTTGGGATAGAGATAGCAGTAACTAGTGTTGATCTCCATGATCTAAGGAAAAGCAAGATAATCAAGATTGCAAATGTAAGACCTAGCAGACCTTCTTTAACAAGGTCTGCAATTGACTTCTCAACAAATGGTGCTTGGTTAAAAGTTTCCTTGATGGTCACATCGCCACCTAGCTTGGTTGCTAGCTCCTCTTCAAGAGGCTTGATGCCTTTAGAGATAGAAACAGTATTGCCATCTTGAGTCTTAGTAATTGAGATCGCTAGAGAAGGCTTGCCGTCAACTCTAGAGATAGATGCAATAGGAGCAGGCTCATAGGTTACGGTCGCAACATCACCAATAGTTAGCACTCGACCAAGTGATGGCATGCCAGGGACAGTGCTAGCTGAAAGAGGAAGTGACTTTAGTGCAGCTATTGATTCAACTGGAGTACCAACCTGAACAGTGATCTGACCGTCTTTATCTTGCAGGGTACCTGCAGGAAGAACAAAACCGTTTGTCTTTAGAGCAGTTGAAATACTTTGTGTTGAGATTCCATTTGCTGCCATTAGGCGAGTGTTTAGTTCCATGTTTACGCGGTATTCACGAATACCACCAACCTGAACATCTTTTACTCCAGGAACCTTCTTGAACAAAGTAGGTGCAATGTCCGGCAGAAGCTTAGAGATCTCGGTGTTATCACCTGAGTTAGATGCAACGCTTAGGACCATTACTGGAATAGTTCCAAGACCACCGCTGATTACTCTGGCAGTAGCACCAGTTGGCAGTGTTGACTTCACTGAATCTAAAGCAGAGTTCAGGGATTCAGTGACCTTTGCTGTGGTGGTACCAAAGTCGAAGGTAACGCGAACAGTTGAAAGACTGCTCTGGCTGGTGGAGGAAGTAGTTGTCACACCTTCAAGAGTTTCAACTGAACCTTCAATAACTCGGCTGACCTGTGTGTCCATAACCTCAGGAGATGCTCCTGGGTAAGTGGTGACAATAGCTGCCTGAGGGAACTCAAGGGAAGGGAATAGCTCCTGCTTGAGCGATCCGACAGATATAAAGCCGAAGACAGCAAGAATGGCTGTTAGCAGTGCTACCACTGAACGGTTAGCAAGGCTTAATTTTGACAAGCGGAACATTGATCTCCAATATTTGTATTTGTTTACCTAGGTAAATAATAATAGCCACATTACCCTTAGTCCAAGGCTAACAAACCTTTTGGGGACAGGGAATTCTCAGGTCTGGCACATAGATCAGGCTTCTTGGTCTAAAATGAACAAGGGTCTAAAGCCCAAATGCCTTCGTAGCTCAGTGGATAGAGCAAGAGCCTTCTAATCTCTTGGTCGCAGGTTCGATTCCTGCCGAGGGCGCTCATTTCCGTTGGGAAATGGGATTGGGGAATTCACTTGAAAATCAAACACTTATT
>JAPLAJ010000021.1 GCA_026393335.1 Rhodoluna sp.
AGTTCAGCGATGGCTGTTGGTTGATCTCCAGATGGCGTGTAATCACTAATTACCTCAAATGGAGCAAAGGTTCTAGTTGGTTCTTTCACTTGTGCCCTTGCTCGTTCATGGCTTTGAACTTTTCAAACAATGCAGTTGCATCTGAACTAAGGGCGGCTAATGACTGATTCGAGTTCAAGATGTAATCAGCTCGAGCTGCCCGCTCAATAGCGCTGGCCTGAGCCTTTATTCGAGATAGTGCCTGCTCTAAGGTCATTCCTCTTGAACCAACTAAACGTTGAGCACGCTCTGTCTCAGGGGCTTCAACACTAACTACAACATCAAAGGGAAGTTCGACATTTGCCTCAACCAAAAGAGGAACTGTGTAAATCACAATCGAATCACCTGGCAATGACTGCAGAATTTCTTGAGCTCTAGCCCTAACCAGAGGGTGAACGATGCCCTCGAGCTCTTTTCTCTTGGCAACATTATTGAAAACAATCTCGCCTAACGCTTTTCTATCTAGATCACCTGTGGCAGTAAAAACTCCTGAGCCAAAAACCTGTCCAATCTTTTCGATACCAACAGTGCCAGGTTGGACAACTTCCCTTGCCAATAAATCAGCGTCTATCTCAATGGCTCCCAGAGCGACCCAAATGCCAGCAACGGTACTTTTACCCGCTGCGATTCCTCCGGTAAGGCCTATCAAGAACATCTTCTAAGCCTAACCCCAAGACAAATAAAAGACGGGCTGAGCCCTAAGGCCCAACCCGTCTTCGAATCTAAAAAACTACTCGGCGCTGTTTAGCTTGTCGCGAAGAGCAGATAGTCCCTCATCCTCAGAAAGGGTTCCTTCTGAAGCTGTTGCACCTTCAGATGAAGAGGAAGTGGTTGTGCTGGCCTGAACTTCTGGCTTTGCATCAGGAAGTGTTGCTGCAAGAGCGTTAGCTGCTGCAACCTGCTTCTTGTGCTCTTCCCAGCGAGCGTGAGCTTCTGCGTATTCCTTCTCCCACTTAGCCTTAGCCTCTTCGAAGCCTGGCTTCCATTCGCTAGTTTCAGCGTTGAAGCCTTCTGGGTACTTGTAGTTACCCTGGTCATCGAAGTCGGTAGCCAATCCGTATAGAGCTGGGTTGAAGTCAGTTCCCTCAGGGTTTACTTCTTCAGTTGCCTGCTTCAATGAAAGTGAAATACGACGACGATCTAGATCGATGTCGATAACCTTCACGAATACGTCCTGGTTTACAGTTACAACCTGGCTTGCAAGATCGATGTGCTTAGCAGATAGCTCACTGATGTGAACTAGACCTTCAATGCCATCAGCAACACGAACAAATGCACCGAATGGAACGATTTTTGTGACCTTACCTGGTGCGTACTGACCGATTGCGTGTGATCTAGCAAATACTTGCCATGGATCTTCCTGAGTTGCCTTTAGAGAAAGTGAAACACGCTCTCTGTCCTGATCAACTTCTAGAACCTCAACAGTTACTTCTTGACCAATCTCAACAACTTCACTTGCGTGCTCGATGTGCTTCCATGAAAGCTCGCTTACGTGAACTAGACCGTCAACACCACCAAGGTCAATGAATGCACCGAAGTTTACGATAGATGAAACAACACCTGTGCGAATCTGTCCCTTAGCAAGATCTGCAAGGAATGTGCTGCGGTTAGCAGACTGAGACTCTTCAAGAAGAGCTCTACGAGATAGCACAACGTTGTTACGGTTCTTGTCTAGTTCCAAAATCTTTGCGTCAACGTTCTGACCAAGGTAAGGAGTTAGGTCGCGAACACGACGTAGTTCGATAAGAGATGCTGGAAGGAATCCACGAAGACCGATGTCAACGATTAGACCACCCTTAACGACTTCAATTACCAAACCGGTAACAACGCCATCAGATTCTTTGATCTTTTCTACATCGCCCCATGCGCGTTCGTACTGAGCGCGCTTCTTGGAAAGAATTAGTCGGCCTTCTTTGTCTTCTTTCTGAAGAACAAGGGCCTCGATTGAATCACCAACAGAAACAATGTCGCCTGGAGCTGCATCGTGACGGATTGATAATTCGCGTGAAGGAATAACACCTTCTGTTTTGTAACCTACGTCGAGAAGAACCTCGTCGCGGTCAATCTTCACAACGATACCTGCGATTAGATCGCCGTCGTTGAATGATTTTAGGGTTTTTTCGATTTCTGCTAATAGCTCTTCAGCTGTGCCGATGTCGTTTACTGCTACCTGCTTAGGAGCTTTTTCGGTGCTACTTGTCATAGAGAGGATATCTCGATCTTGTTTTTACTCGGGCCAATTACCATTAGTCGCTACAGGCGCAGCAACTCACAACAATTGAACTTGGACTGGATTTGTTTAGGCCCAAAAATGGACCTTTGGAAAGTCTATACGCTCTTTTGACCCGAAACAACGGCGATTAGAGCCTCAAGGACCTTAGCTTCATCAGGGCCATCAACCTCGATAAGTAGCTCTTCCCCATATTTAGCACCAAGGCTTAGAACCCCGAGAATGCTGGTCCCAACGGCCTTTTTACCAACTCGGTTGGTGATGTTCACCTGGTGACCACTTAGCGAGGCCAACCTAACGAAATCAGCGGCAGGTCTGGCATGCAACCCTACCTCTGTGCCCACAACCACACTGCCCTTGACCACTAGTGAGCTGCCTCATCCCAGCTCTTACCAATGCCAACGCTCACATCTAGTGGAACAGCCAGTGTGGCAGCCTCAGTCATACCTTGTATGACCAGTTCTTGAACCTTGGCAAGCTCACCCTTGGCTACCTCGATCACTAACTCATCGTGCACCTGAAGAAGAATGCGGCTTTTGACCTTGGACTTGACCAAGGCCTTATCAACATTGATCATGGCGGTCTTCATGATGTCAGCAGCAGTGCCCTGGATCGGCGCATTTAGTGCTGCTCGCCTAGCGTTCTCCTTGACTGCAAAAATCTTGCTTTGCAGATCAGGGAATGGTCTTCTACGTCCAGCAATAGTTTCTGTGTAGCCTCGGAGCTTAGCTTCTTCGACTACTTCGCTGAGATATCTTCTAACTCCACCAAAGCGATCAAAGTAATCAGCCATTAGTTGCTTAGCATCCGCGTTAGTTATTCTCAGTTGCTTGGCTAAACCATATTCGCTTAGCCCGTAGACAAGTCCATAAGACATCGCCTTGACCTTGGAACGCATTGCTCCGGTTACCTCAGCAGGCGGGACGCCATAGATTCTTGAACCAACAAACTTGTGTAGATCCTCACCTGACTTGAAAGCTTCAATCAAACCTTCATCCTGGCTTAGATGAGCAAGAATGCGCATTTCAATTTGCGAATAGTCTGCAGTTAACAAAGTTTCGAAATCTTCGCCAACGATGAAGGCATCTCTGATTAGTCTTCCTCTGTCGCTTCTGACCGGGATGTTCTGTAAGTTTGGGTTCTCCGATGAGAGTCTTCCTGTGGAAGTTCCTGTCTGAACATAGGTCGTGTGGATGCGGGAGTCAGTACCAACAGATTTGCTGATAGTTTCCACAATCTGTCGAATCTTGGTTACTTCACGGTGAGATAGCAGTTTCTCAAGGAACGGGTGCCCGTTTTGTTCAAAGAGAGTTGTCAGAGCTTCAGCGTTAGTTGAGAAACCAGTTTTAACCTTGCTGGT
The DNA here is from genome assembly GCA_026393335.1 of Rhodoluna sp. GTDB lineage: Bacteria > Actinomycetota > Actinomycetes > Actinomycetales > Microbacteriaceae > Rhodoluna. The sequence continues at coordinate 3,630 of JAPLAJ010000021.1, forward strand.
TCCTGCCATACCTAGATCTTCAAACAAAACAGTTTGCAATTGTTTAGGCGAGGCTAGGTTAATTTCCTTACCAATGATTTCGAAGCACTCATTAGCAATCTTGGATATCTCTGTGTCGAGTTTCTTGACTAACTTAGCTAAGCCCGCAACGTCAACTGTGATGCCAGTGTGTTCCATTTTGGCTAACGGGTTACTTGAAGCCAGTTCAACCTGTTTATACACCTCAGTCTGTTTTGACTTCGCTAGGACACTTGCTAAAGCCTGATTGAGTTGGAAGACATGCCAAGCCAAAGAAGACAGGTCTCTCTCAGGTTGAACCAGCTCTTCCTCGGATTCTGTCTCCAACTGCACACCTAAGTATTCAGCAACAAGGGCTTCAGCATCGAAACCTCTGCGCAGTGGATTATCGATGTATGCCATCAACATTGGGTCATCAACTAAACCATCTAATTTCTTACCTGTACCCAGGAGAGCTCGTTCAGCTGCCTTTGCATTGAAAACAACTTTAGGTTGGGCAGAAGAAAGCCAAGCGTAGAAATCTTTGTCGAACTCTTTAAAAGAAAGTGATGTCCTTGCACCTTGATTAGCGATACCGGCACCAAGGATGCTCTCATCCCCGAAATCAAAAAACACAGCGCTTGGTTTAGGTGATGAGTAGATTTTCGCTAACGCTTCTGCTTTGTTCTTAGCCTCTTTTGGCATCAGTAGTTCTACTCTTGTAGCTACTTCTTCGACTACTTCTTGCTCTACAGCTTTGACCTCAGCAGCTGGCTTACTTCCCTCAGCAACACCAAGGCCACGTAACACTCTTTCCAGCAAAGATCTGAAATGCATTTTCGTAAACGCGTTGCGAACGGCAGTTTCATTGACTGGCTTCATGGCGAAGGCATCAAATGTGTATCCGCAATCGAGGTCACGAACCAAGTGATTGAGCCTCCTGTTTCGAACAGCTAACTGCTGATGTTCACGAAGACTCTCTCCCACTTTGCCTGGTATGTCATTCTGTGCAGCGAGGACACCTGAGAGATCACCATACTGCTGTAACCACTTTGCTGCTGTCTTTGGACCTACACCTGGAACTCCTGGCAGGTTATCCGATGTTTCACCAACTAGAGCTGCTAGGTCTGGGTATTGCTTAGCGTGAATACCATACTTTTCAAGCACTGCTTCATCAGTCATGCGTGCAAGGTTCATTACCCCTTTGACAGGGTAAAGAATTGTGACATCGTCTTGAATCAGTTGGAAAGTGTCTCTATCACCAGAAACAATCAAAACTTTGTATCCAGCAGCAGCCCCTTGATCGGCGAGGCTAGCGATCACATCATCAGCTTCATAGTTCTCACGAGTAAGGGTCAAGATGTTCATCGCTGCTAAAGCTTCAGTGAGCAGTTCGGTCTGGCCATTGAACTCAGGTGGAGTTTCACCTCTAGTGCCTTTGTATTCCGGATACTCTTCTGTGCGAAATGAATTGCGTGAAAGATCGAAGGCGACAGCTAGGTGAGTTGGCTTTTCGTTCTGCAGGATGTTTAGCATCATGGAAATGAATCCGTGCACCGCGTTGGTATGTTGACCGTCAGGTGTCTTAAAGGCATCTGGAGATAAAGCATAGAACGCTCTGAAAGCCAAAGAGTGACCATCAATGAGCAAAAGAGTAGGCTTGGTCTTGGTCATTTCAATAGCCTAACTTGACCTAAGTGAAACACTCGCTAACTGGGCTAAGAGGTAATTATGTCTTCAGAACTAAGCCCAGAGATGGCTGACTGGATCGAAAAGCGCGGTCTAGGCGAACTTGCCGATCGGATGGGAATCAAGATTGTTTCCATGAATGGCACCCACGGGGTAGCAACCATGCCCGCTGAAGGCAACAAGCAACCCAGAGGCATTGTGCATGGTGGAGCGTATGTTGTTTTAGCGGAAACTCTAGGAAGTATGTGTGCCACGCTTGCTGCTGGACCAGATAGACATGCAGTGGGAATTGAAATCAACGCCTCTCATACTAAAAGCTGCACAGAGGGTCTTATTACCGCAACAGCCAGAGCTATCAACATCGGTCGCAACCTAGCAACTCACGAGGTAACGGTGGACGATGACAAGGGTAACCGGTTGTCAACAATTCGTATTACGAATTTTCTAAGAGATAACCGCTAGCTCTTCTCAGCCAACTGTTCAATTACAGTTTGTGCCACTTGCTTCATGGATAGACGTCTGTCCATAGACGCTTTCTGAATCCATCGAAAAGCTTCTGGCTCATTGAGCTTCATCTTCTCGGTTAGTAGACCTTTAGCTCTATCAACTAGCTTTCTGGTTTCAAGCTTTTCGTTGATCTCGTCTACCTCGTTAGCGGCAGTAGTCATTCGCTCGTGTAGAGATAAAGCAATACGCAATGCAGGAATCAGATTGCTTGGATTAAAAGGCTTCACTACATAACTGAATACCCCAGCTGCGCTCGCCCGTTCAACTAAATCTGGAGAGCTAAATGCGGTTAGCAAGACTACGGGAAGATTGTGCTCAGCAAGAACCTCAGCTGCCTGCAAGCCAGCGGTGCCAGGCATCTTTATGTCCATGAGCACAAGGTTGGGCTTTAGTTCAAGGGCCAACCGGACTGCTTCTGCCCCATCACCAGCTTGACCGACTACGTCAAAGCCAGACTCTTTCAAGGTTTCGACGATGTCTAAGCGGATGATCGCCTCGTCTTCAGCGACAACTACTCTAGGCAGGGTCGTTGTTGGAGTATCCATAGTTTTTACAATAC
>JAPLAJ010000106.1 GCA_026393335.1 Rhodoluna sp.
AAAGCAAACAGTCTGCCATCAGAACTAAGTGGTGGTGAACAGCAAAGAATCGCCCTTGCTCGAGCAATCGTGAACAAGCCAGCAATTCTGCTTGCTGATGAGCCAACTGGAAACCTAGATCCTGCAACAAGTGAAGGCATCATGGCTTTGCTTGAGCGTATCAACCTTGCAGGAACCACCATTGTTATGGCTACCCACGATGTTGGCATCGTGGATAGAGGTCGAAGAAGAGTTGTTGAACTAAGTCAGGGTCGAATCGTTAGAGACGAACGTAGCTCAGGTTATGGAATTGACCGATGAGATTTAGTTTTGTTTTCAGTGAAATGGGTATAGCCATTAGGCGTAACCTGAGCATGATTGTCTCAGTAATCCTGGTTACCTTTATATCTCTCACCTTCGTAGGAACAGCTGGCTTGTTACAGCAGCAAATCGGTTCCATGAAAACCTATTGGTATGACAAAGCACAGGTAGCGATATACCTTTGCACCAAGACATCTCCTCAAGAAATCTGCCCGCAAGGTGAAGCTAGTAAAGATGTGCAGGGAACCATCACTGAAAGATTGAAATCAGAAACTCTAGCCCCATACATCGATAAGTATTACTTCGAGAACCACCAGCAGGCTTATGAAACCTTCCAGAAGGAATTCAAAGACAACTCAGTTGCAAAGTATGTTACCCCTGAACAGCTAAACGAAACCTTCTGGGTAAACCTCAAAGACCCTAACCAAGCACCCATCATTATTGAAAGCTTCAACGGTCTAGCCGGGGTAGAAGAAGTAAAAGATCAGAGAACCTATCTAGATCAAATCTTCAGCATGCTAAATATCGCTAGCCTTGCAGCCATCTCTATTGCAGGTCTAATGCTCTTCTCTGCTGCTCTTCTAATCTCAACCACAATCAGACTCTCAGCTGTTATGCGAAGACGTGAGATTGGAATCATGAGACTAGTTGGAGCAAGTAACTTCTACATCCAACTGCCATTCATCCTCGAGGGAGTGGTTGCTGGAGTAATAGGTAGCTTGCTATCAGGAGCAGCCATCATCGGTATCGTCCAGTTCTTTGTTCAAGGCTTCCTAGCCAACCAACTGCCTTTCACCACCTTTGTTGGTTTAGGCGATGCTCTAGCTCTATTACCAGGGCTTGTTCTGGTTGGAGCAGGGCTAGCAGCCATAGCTGCTGCCACATCTATTAGAAGATATTTGCGCGTTTAGAGTTAGACTGATTGGCTGTCTTGATATACAAGACATTATTTATCTATTCAGGAGAACATCGTGCCTAGAGAGCGTGGCGAGAAGGTAGTTGCCACTAATCGTAAAGCCCGACACGACTACGCAATCGAAGACGTGTTTGAGGCTGGCATTGTCCTAACCGGAACAGAAGTAAAGTCTCTTCGAGAGGGCCGAGCAAGCCTTGTTGATGGCTATGCCAGCATCGATAACGGTGAAGCCTGGCTTGAGAATGTCCATATTCCTGAATACTTTCAGGGCACCTGGAATAACCACAACACCAGAAGAAAGAGGAAACTCCTTCTTCACCGCTCAGAAATCTATAAGCTCTCCGGCAAGATCAAGGAATCAGGTTTCACCCTGATTCCGCTATCTCTTTACTTCAAAGACGGCAGAGCCAAGGTAGAACTAGCTCTTGCCAAGGGTAAGCGTGAGTACGACAAGCGTCAGACCCTCAAAGAGCAGCAGGACACTAGAGAAGCTGCCAGAGCGATGTCAACAAAAGGCAAAGACTGGTAATTCTTTGTGAATAGGGGAATAAATCCTCTACAAGCATTGTTTCTATAACTAGATGGCTTTAGAGTTGTCTAGCCTGCAAGGGTAATTGGTAACTAAATATGGGGATGATCGGTTTCGACAAGGTATCTTGATGCGAAAAGAAGCGGGTCGTGAATGCAGCGTCAACACGTAAATGTCCGTTGCAAAATATAGGTGCTAAATCTAAAAGCACTGACTTCGCCCTAGCTGCTTAATAGCGCTAGCCCGAAGTCCGTTAGTCCAACATTAGATTTCGTGTTGGGTCCTAGCGTCATTTAGAAATCTAGCTGCGAAGTTACGCCTTAGGGCTTCGCGGGACTTTTACTCAGGCTGGGCTAGTCGGTTTAGTCGCTTCGTGCAAAAACCGTAGCCGAGAAAATCATTAGTGAAGCTACACCCGTAGAAGAGTTCGTTTCGATGTCATGGACGGGGGTTCGATTCCCCCCATCTCCACCAATTTAATCAAAAGCCCCTAGCCATAGGGGTTTTTGTGTTTAACCATTCGGCAACAGTAAGATTCTTGTAATTATTTCAGATCACAGGTTGGGGTAAAAATGGATTTGAGCGTTGCAGTTTTTCTTCTTGTCATTGTTGGACTGCTTTTGTGGCTACCACTAATTGGTAAAAAATGGTCTGCAATTATTTCTTACATACTCTTCGGCTCATGGTTCGGCTTAGGCGCATTTGCTGGTTTTGACTCATTGAGCAAACCTCCCGCAGGTGCCAGCCATCAATTTGCTGTTGCATTCCTATTGGTGGCAGCTTTTGGCGCTGCCATGGTTCTGTTGACTTACCTGGTTTATCGTCACCGCCAACGAAAGTCAGTAGGGCCATCACGAGACCTGTGACTTCGAGTTCAACATGTTCAGAAAAGTTCCCATCTGTCTCTAAGCCCAAGGCCTAGGCTTGCATTATGACTATTGGGGCTAACAGTAATCGCGATGAACTTGTCAGGACTTTGCGGGGGATGCAATTTAGCAAACTAAATCTTGGATTTCTCAAAGGAGAAGACTTAGATGGAAAGCAAAGAGAAGGTTACGACAAGTACGGCAAATACCAGATTAGGTTTGGTTGGGGTATTGGAGCAATTCTTGCTGGTCTTGCCGCAGCCGCTATGTTCTATGCCTTCTTTCCACGAAATCGTTACTACACTTACGACGATCCAGATTTTGTCTGGATAAGAGAGAACGTCTATTGGCTAATACCAATTTGGGCGGTACCTGCATATTTTCTTTGGAAGGCCAACCGAAAGGTTGAAGATAAAGAATCAAGCTTTCTTTCTGATGCAGTTGCTAAGAACGGGCTTGTTGTTTTACCTGGTGGAACACATTTTCCAGGCGACTTGGTCACCAATCTGAATCGCCAGCTTATGAACTATTACACAAGTGTGGGCACAACGTTTGAATCTGCTTTCGCATTGAAGTATGACGATGAAAATGGGGACAGCGTTCGAATCTGCTTTTGCGTTGAAATATGACAAAGGCATCAGAGTGGCATTTGGTTTATCTTCTCTATGGTGGGACGCAAGCTCTAGCGTTGGAACTAATCGAGGGCTTATACCTTCTGAATCCTTGTTTGTTTATGTAGCTGTTCCTGAGCTAACAAATGATTTTATTTACGTCAATCCCAGTCAGCCACCAAATTGGAAAGAGCTTCCGGCAATGAATGAGAAGGCTAAGGAAGTGCTGATCAACTTGGCGAAGCGGTATGCCGTTGTAATTGGCGGAGGCGGCATTGGCGTGGGCTTGGCTAAGGACTCAACTAATGGGATGCAAACCTCTTTGCGCGCAGACATGAAGAGCCCATCTGGCTGGAGCGCTTGTTATGGGCTGTTGAGCGAAGAAGTGGCTGACATCATTCAAGGCCTTGAATAAAGATTCCTTCAGTGTGATTGTCAGATTCACCTATTCTGGGACATAACCAATGTATGACCTTCATTAATGAGATGTGGGGACCAGGAAGTTTTAGAGGGGAGTAGCCATGGATCAAGACAAATTCGTTGCTACATTCCGCTCTCATCTTCAAGACATCTCAAAATACCTAACTAGACGTGTAGAGCTAAGCCAAGTAGAGGATCTAGCGAGCGAGATATTCGAAATAGCTTGGCGTAAGCGAGAATCTTGCCCAGAAGGCTTTGAACTTGCTTGGCTATACAAAATCGCCGGCTTTGTGGTTTCAAATCACAGGAAGAAGATTTCTCGAAGAGTAGTTCTATTGCCTCTCTTAGATAACGACTTGTCTGCACCTTCTGCTGAAGATGTTGCACTGGACGGGTCGGGTATTGCAATAGCTTTTGGATTGCTTTCTCCTAAGGACAGGCAAATACTCTCCCTTCTTGTCTTTGAGCAACTCAGTGTCAAAGAGATCTCTGTTGTCATTGGTGCGACAGAAAACAGCACAAGCCAGAGACTCAAGAGGGCAAGAGAAAGATTAGCCAAGCATCTTGGTGATCAACTGTCAGAAACACAGAGTGGAGGACATTAACTAGATATGAAGAACAAGTTTGAAGATGATGAACTTCTTTCGAAGTTGAGCAAAGCAGCCAGAGAGCCTAAAGCCCCAAAGCTTAGTGACGCAATTATTTACTCTGCTGTAGATACTGACCTGAAGTATGGTCCAAGAAAGTTAGCAACACCTAGGTTGCTAGTGAGCCTCGTTGGTGGAGCTCTTATCTTTGGAACCGTATTTGTTGTAACCAGCCCTGGGAAAATAGGAACAAAGATACTGGCTGGCATTGGTGGAACTACCACCGACTCCAGCTTTTTGATGGTGCAGGGCAATTTAGAAATAAGTGAGTTTGACTTACTCGTTCGTAACTGGGGATCTCTAGCTGAGTTTGGGCAAAGCGCTGTTGGTAATTACGTTTCAAACAAGCCAACTGAATATGTTGATGAAATCTGGCGAGGACAGGGCGGATATAATGCCGACATGGTTTGGGTATTTGCCGTTACAGACGCTGTTTACATCCCAAATCAAACCAATGGGTCGTCAATCAACCGAATGTTTTCCGAAGAGAACCTAAAGAAGTACAGCAAGGAAATTGCCTCGAGATCTGATGCAGATGGAATTCGTCTTCTGATTCAAGGCAGCAATGACAAGCTCTATCCACTAGTAATTCCAGAGAACAACGAACCAGGAAGCTTTTACAAGCAGATTTTAGAAATGCTTGAAAGCGACACGTTTACCAAAGTTCCAAATTTTAATTAATTATTTCGAGGGGAAATTATGTTTGCACTAAAGCTACGCAAAGTTCTGGTCTTTGTAATTCCAATACTTCTAGTAATCTGAGGTGGATTCGCTTTGTATCAGAAGTCCAGAGTCGATCTTCAGAATAGGGGCCCTTTTTCTGACGTGCTCAAAGGTGCTGCTGAAGATCTGATAACTTCCGGAATCGGAAACTCCTTGAAGGATGACCCGTGGTTCACTAAAACAGATCTCCATGCTTTGAGCTTCTTCACGGTTGCAGAGGGGAACTTGAACGTCATTCTTCGAAATGAGTCGTCGGATAGCTTCTTTACGGTCACGGAACCCAAGTTTATGAGGAAAGCCGGATTCAAAACTTTATCGGAGGAAACAGAGATGTGTTTGCTTTCTGCCGTCCTGAGAATATCAAATATTCTTGTTCTCGCTTCTGATAAAAACCTCTACCACTTTGACCCCTACTACGGTTGTGCTTCCAGCCATTGGGAATACATAAAGCAGTTGGATGCTGCCACTGAACAAGTTCAATACAACAAACTTTTGATTCATCCTGAATTCGATAGTTCCATTAGGACCCAGTAGCTTCTCTAGTTCAAGTTAGAGGTACTACTAACCTTTACGTATGAGTACTTTTACTGATCGCAACAATTCAGCGCTACTAGTTATAGATGTTCAAGTTGGGGTAATGGCTGAAGCCTTTGAACGCGAAAGCAAGATAGCCAACATGGCTAAGGCTATTGATAAGGCAAGAGCAGAAGGTGCTCCAGTTATTTGGGTTCAGCATTCTGATGAAGAGCTTGTTCTTGAAAGTGCTGAGTGGGAAATCGTCTCAGAGTTATCTCCAATTGCAAGCGAACCTAAGGTTAGAAAAACCTTTAGGTCTTCATTTGTAGAGACCAATCTTGAAGATGTTCTTAGCTCTCTAGGTGTTTCACATATCTTTGTCTGTGGGGCTGAAACTAATAACTGTGTTAGACACACATCTCATACCGCTCTGGAGATGGGCTATGACCTGACTCTGATCTCAGATGCTCACACCACCACTGGCTTTGAGTGGAATGGCTACATCGTTGATGCTGCAAGGGTTATTGATGAGCAGAACACAAACTTTATGGGGTATTCCCTTCCTGGTAGAACTGCTCAGTCAGTATCTGTTACCGAACTTTCCTTCTAGTTCCCAATAAACTGCTAAAGAACACTATGAAAGGTGATACCAATGGCTAAAGCCGAAAAGAAAGCTGTGAAAGCAGCTGGCAAGATCAGTGAAAAAGGACTAACTAGATACAACCTAGTTGCAGGTCTATTGCACTTGTTCTCTGCAATCTCTCTAACTGCAATTCTTGTGCAGGTCAAAGTACAGGGTTACTTCCCAGTTACAGCTACATACATGGATGGCCCTCCGGGATTCAAGCCTGGTGACACATTCACCCAAGGTGGCATGACTTACACCTTCCCTGAGCCTGTGACTGTTGAACTGTTCACAATCAACCTAGGTGGAGCAATCATTGCTTTCCTATTGCTATCAGCTATCTTCCACTTCGCAATCATTTCGCCATTCTTCAAGAAGCGTTACTTTGATGGACTAGCTAATACACACAACTACTTCCGTTGGACTGAGTATGCGCTGTCATCTTCAATCATGATCACAGCCATCATGCTGTTGAACGGTTTCACAGACTACGCAGGTCTAATCGCAGTATTCGCTGTGAATGCAAGCATGATTTTGTTCGGTGCATTGCAGGAGAAGTACGAGAAGCCAGGTAACGGCAAGGCTCTTCCATTCATCATGGGATGTATGACCGGTATCGTTCCTTGGATTGTCATTGCTATTTCAGTAATACGTCCAGGCTACGAAGGTGCAGCCGAGATTCCAGGTTTCGTCTATGGAATCGTCGCTACCATCTTCATCGCATTCAACACCTTCGGTATCAACCAGGCTCTGCAGTACCGCCAGGTTGGTAAGTGGAAGGACTACCTATTCGGTGAGCGTGTATACATCACACTTAGCTTCGTAGCGAAGTCTCTTCTTGCATGGCAGGTATTCTCAGGAGCTATCATTCCTGCGCTTACCTCCCAGTAACAAACCATAGCTACAAGGCTCCATCCATTCCCGGATGGAGCCTTATAGTTTAACCATCACTTATTTGAGTGTGTTTTTCGTTAGTACTAAGAGGGGGAACATGTCTAAGGCAAAACAAGCAGTTATCTACACTTCGTTTTTAGCAGTAATAGTTTTGATTTTTACTTTTCAGCAGTATTCAAATATTCAAAAACAAGATGAGGCTTCACAGCGTGACGCTCACAACGCAATTACAGAAATAGTTCGAGACTTAGACAATCTTGGTGTACCTGAGTTTGTAGGTGTGAAAGTAAACGAGACAAAAATTTCCGTTGACATCTGGATTAGTTCTGAGCCGAGTAAAGAGCTCTGGACTTTTATGCAAGGGTTTGATGTTCGAGGGAAATATTCGCCTGTGGTCAGACTTCATCGTTCGCCTTTCGCTTTGAACAAACTGAAAGAGGCTGAGCAAAAGATTGGGGATCTAGTTAAGAACTCTCAAATTGAGGGAGGGGTAGTTCTTTCCTCCTTCGGACACAGACAGGATGGCACAGGCATCGACCTGACTTTAGATGTTTCTAGCGCAAACCCTGATAGTAAATGGGTCTCTAATTTAGAGCAATTCCTTGGTGTCCCAGTATTTGTTGATCCAGAAAAAACCGACATAGAGTTGCTATAAGTACAGGCCCATAAGTAGCGAGTTAGCCAATCAATTGAGCTACACGTTGGGGGGAGACGCCAAGAAGGACTGCAATGTCTCTCATGGTTAGTCCTTCGTCTCTCATTCGAGACACTACTGCCCTGATTTCAGATGAGGCTTCTTCTTGAAGCTTTTGTGCTTCTAACATTTTTACTTTGGCTGCTTCTAAGTCGCAGATGATGCCAGGGAGTTCAGCTTCTACCTTTATAACTATGTCGCAGACAGCTAGGTCACCTTTCTGTTCTGCTAAAGTCTTGATTCTTTCAACGACCATGTCTTTGCATTGATCTAGCCTTCTGGCGTTCACTGTGAAGCCTTCAGGCCCAGGAACTTCAGCGCACCAGCCATCTTGGGTGCGTTCAGCATGAATCTTGATTTCCATAAGCACCCTTTCTCCTTGCGACACGCCGTTTAGTAAAGGGGGACTTGACTATATTAGTCAAGTGGTGCTTTACTAGTACGAGTCTAAACACGGCTAACACCAAAAACAAGAACATAGAAAGGTTCTCATGGATATCGCATTAATCATTGCAGCACTAGTAGTTTCAGCATTCACCTCATTTGCCTTCACCAAGGCTGGAATTGACAAGCTTCGCACCTCAGATGCAAAACTCATCGAGCGAGGCTGGGGCTGGGTTAAGTCTTCACCCAAAGGAACAACCAAGTTCATCGGTCTTGCAGAGTTACTGGGTGGCCTTGGAGTGATCTTGGCTCCACTAGCGGTTACACTTTTCAACTTCGACTGGGCTCTGCCATTGGGTATTGCCGCTGCCGTTGGATTGGCAACAATCATGGTGCTAGCAAACCTTGTCCACATTGTTCGTAAGGAATTCAAATACACCTATAAGGCTGGTGTGATGATGCTTGCAGTTACAGTCATTGCAACAGTCTTGTTGTCAATCTATCCAACCGTCTAAGAACTTCTTCCAACGCCAGCCCTGGTTGCTGCTCTTTTTAGAGTGGCGATCAGGGCTGAGCCAGTTAATAGGATAAGTAAAGATGTAGTGATTGCTCGACCGGTGTCCCAGAGCAAACCACCGGTGACTATTTCATATTGCAGGAATCTAGTTAGGTTACTCATTAGTGGATCTCCAGCAACATAGCTCACCTGAGTTCCAGTCCCAGCTAAGTATGGCCAGTTCCATAAGGTCATGAGTGCACCATAAACAAAGCTTGCTATCACTGCATAGATAACCAGATACATCTTGGTCAACCAAGATCTATTGGCCTGGGGGATAAGCCCTGCACCTAAACCAATAAGTGCTGCTCCCATCATCTGGAAAGGTAACCAAGGTCCAACACCACCGGTAATAAGTGCAGATACAAATATGGAACCTGCTCCGAGGATGAAACCAAAGCCACTACCAAAGACATAGGCACCAAGGATGATGAGGAAGAAGGAAGTTTCTATTCCTGCCGTTCCTGCTCCTAGCAACCTAATCACTGCATTCAAAGCAACTAGAACTCCTAGTAGAGCTAGTTGTTTTGAACTAATGTCACCGGTTGCAAACTCCACCAATATAAGCAGCAGCGTTAGAGGCATCAGCACAATAAACACTGTTTGAGCAAGTTGAGTTTCACTGGTTGAACTTTGAGAGATAAACAGTGGCCAAGCAAACATGAGTATGCTGCCAAGTCCTGCCACAGCAATGCTCAATCTAGAGATAACTAGTTTCATAGTTTGACCTGCTCAATACTTATAAGGCCTACCTCTTGAGAGATCTCAGCCAGTTGTGAAGCAAATGGCTTGCCTGCACCTAGTACCTCTAGTGGTGAACTATCTGAAACTAGTTGTCCTTTTTCAAGGACTAACACTCTGTCGGCAATCATGGCCACAAACTCAATGTCATGGGTAGCAATAAGCACTGCTCTATCTTGAGATCTAATGCTGTTGAGCTGTTTAGCCAAAGCATATTTAGCCGAGTAGTCGAGACCTCTGGTTGGTTCATCAAGTATCACTATCTTTGCTTGCTTTACCAATTGAATGGCTAGAACTAGAGATAATTGTTGGCCTGCAGATAGATCTCTTGGGTGAATGCTGGTGTCGATACGTCCAGCTAATGATTGGAAGAGCTTTGCTGTGCTGCCAGGAGAGACCTCAGCATACTTATCTGATTCTTCTAATTCAGCACTTAGGGTTGCTAGGAACAATAGGTCTGCTGCTCGCTGAGGAACCATGGTTAATACTTCTAAACGATCTGCAGCGTTCAGGTCTTTGGTATCACCTTTATATGTAGTGACTGTTCCCTTGGTCCTAGTGCCAGATCCTTGGATGGCCCAGCAAAGAGAAGTCTTACCTGAACCGTTCTCACCCATAAGAGCTGTTATCTGGTTGCCAGCCAAACTAAACGAAGTTTGTTGCAGGGCTTGGACAGATCCGAAACTAACCTCAAGATTTGAAACAGCTAAAACCTCTGAAGTTGCATTAGATAGAACCTTTGCTTGGAACTCAGGTCTGGTTTCATTCCATTTCTTGGCTGCATCTGTTGTTGTGATTGGTAATGGCTTCCAGCCAAGCTTTAGTCCAAGTTCAATAATTGGCGGTACGAACCTAGGGTCATTGAACTGGGTTGCTGTTGGGCCTTTAGTAACACTGCCATCACCGTGGACGACTAGTACAGAATCAACTTCAGCTATCACTCTAGAAATGCGATGCTCTGCAAGTAGAACAGTGACGCCCTCTTCAGAACATAGTCTTCTAAGAACTCTTAGAACTTCAGCTGCGCCAACTAAATCAAGAGCTGAAGTTGGTTCATCGAGGAGTAAAACCTTTTGACCGGCTACCAATGCTGAGGCAATAGCAACTCTTTGCTGTTGGCCTCCTGAGAGAGTTGCCAAAGGTCTTTCGAGTAAGTCGGATATCTCAAGAAGTTCAGAGATTTTCTGCACTGACTTTTCTATCTGAGCTATTGGTAGCCCAAGCTGTTCGGCGCAATAAACAATCTCATCTATGACGGTGTCGCCAACAAAAGCATTCTCGGGCTGCTGGTTTACATAGCCAACAACACTGGCGAACTCATGGGGCTCTAAACCAAGAAGTTCAACACCATTGATCTTGAGTTCACCGGTGATGACACCGCCAGTGAAGCTAGGGGCTAAACCATTTAAGGTCTTTAGGAAAGTTGATTTACCTGAACCGGTAGGACCACACACCAGAACGAATTCACCAGAGTTGATAGTGAGATTCACATTGTTGATCTGAGGTGTTTCAGAAACTTTAGAGCCATCTGATTTGAGATAGCTAAAGGTCAGGTCTTTGAGTTGAATCATCTGGCGAATGCACCGCCAAAGGCTAGAACCATCAGAACTAATGAAGCAGCCAGGATGATTACATCTCCCAGACGCCACGGCTCTTTGCGATATCTAGTGATAGTTCCTCTAGTTGAGGAAAGTTTTATGGAGATAACAGCAAGTGCCAACCCAAGAACTAAGAATGTGAGTTCTAGCACTTGCTGCTCAGGGGAGAACAAGAGCAGAGCTGCACCTGAGACCATAAAGCAGATTGCTATAAAGGCTAAGAGTCTTGCACCTATTACTTGGAACTTAGATCGGTTACCTTTTCTGCCAAATCCTCTAGCTGACATGCTGGCAGCTAAACCCATGGATTGATCTATGGTGTCTTCTAACACAGGAATAACAATTCCTGTGATTGCTTTCATACCTTTTGATTGTCCTCGAAGAGACCTTGCTCTTCTAACTCGATTGAGGCTTGCTATGAGTTGCGGAGCGAGATTGATAGCAATTGATAGAGCGGTAGCTATTTCATAGAGAGCACCAGGAGTTGACTTGAGTAGCTTTCTTGGATTAGCCAACGAGTTAGCCATTCCTACAGCCAAGATAATGGCAGCCAATCTAAAGCCATCAACTAGAGCAAAGTTGAACGCTGTAGCAGAGATTGGCCCAAAAAGTTTCAGGGCATTACCGAAACCAAAATCAAGATCTATTGAAGGAAGTAATAGGAATGCATCTTTAGTTGAAGAGCCAAGGTTGAAGATAATGCGGAAGGCGACTCTAAGGGTTATCACTATTGCAGCTAGCTTGATATAGAAGCCTATGGATTGGGCCCAAGGTGAATCATCCCTGCAGAGCCTGATGATTGAAAGTGTGCCAACACAGATGGCAAGTAAAACATAGATGTTGCTGGTCAGTGAGGCAACAATGGCCAGGCTAAGACCAGCTAGCCACCATGAGATGGGATTAGTTTTATAGGCAGAAACTAAGTGAACTGCTCTAGTTGTTGCAGACATAAGTTTTCAGAGTAACTCTCGGGGGAGTTTGCACAGGCTCGCCAGGAAGCAGAAAACGCCAACCCTCACTTACACCACAGGCTACCTTGTGCATGGAAGCCCCAATTGGGCTGTATTCCCAGTCACCGTTCTCGTCGCTAAGGAAATAAGCCCAACTGCCATTTTTGGTGCCTGGGGTTTCCTTGCAAGGTTCTGTGTTTTCGGTAGGGAAGTTTTCGATTCGGCAGACAAAGCCAACAGGATACTTTTCAGTGCCAGTAACACTTACCTTGGCAGCTTCGAAAAGATCCCAGGAGTTGCCTTCGAAATCCTGAACGCACTTCTTTATAAGAGGTTTACTTTCGTTAGTGCCAAAATCAATTACGAGGCTGGTGCCTTGGTCTGTGCAAAGTTCTTGCGTCACAGTGGGTAGAACTTCGTCCCCGTCGCCATTAGTTTGCTGTTGATTCACAGCAAAGCCAATGGCGACGAGTGCAACTAGCCCAATCAGGCTAACTCTGACGAAGGATCTCATTGTGTTTACTAGTTAGCGTCTACGCGCTCAGAGTTAATCTTGTTCATTGCATCAACAAGAGTCACTGAGGAAAGTGGAAGCAATGCTTGCACTGTTGTAAAGACATCACTGGCATTAGCACTGAAAGGAGATGGAATACCTCCATCTTCTTTATTGATACGTGCAGCTAACCAAGCAACCAACTTGGTTGCATCTTGGCCTGAGGCAATCAAAGCCATAGTTGCGTATGAAGTTCCACCGAGGTCAACATTCTCGTAAGCCTCGAAGTGATCTCCAGTCACTAGGTTGTTCAGCAACCATTCCTTAGATTTATCTATTGAGAACTGTTTGGCTGCGTCATCTTCTGCAGAACTTAATCCAAGAGATGCTTGGATTGACATTAATGCAAACGCTGTGACATCTGCAGACTCAAAGCTTTCGGTATCACCCTTGGTGTATTTGTATCCACCATTTACTTCAGCGTTACTAATTAGTTTGAGTGCAACCTTGTTAGCAAGTTCGTTTTGCTCACCAGCAATAAGTGCTAGCAATACATATGAGTAGGCAAAGTTATTTGTGTCTTTAACAGTTCCATCTTCAGCGATGTAATCTTTCATGATTTGAAGTTGAGCAACCACTGAAGCATCATTTGCAAATCCCGAAACGTATGCGGTGTAAACATAGTTTGCCTTGAGCCCTGCAGAACTAAGTAGTGTGGTGTTTACTTTGACCCAGTCAATCTGCTTTTGTAGATCAGATGTGCTGTATCCGAGCAGGCTCAGGTTAGCTATGGCCTCAAGGGTCGAACCCATATCTGGCTTGCCTTCCTCAAATGGGTCTAGGAACTGCCCATCTTGGAAGGAATCCATGACAAATTGGCTGGTTTTTGGTTGTTGGTTGAGTACCTGGTCACTTGGGGCTGAGCAGCCGGTCAGAACCATGGATATTGCTGTTATTGCTGAGATAAACAGTGCGAAACGGCGCACTTCCTTTGTTTTGATTGACATCGCAACCCTTTCGGTGTGTGCGATCCTTGTGCGATAGACGGATAAAAGGTACTTATCCGACTCCACCCGTAGACCACGACGGTTTGTTTTGGAGTCATTGTTTTAGGCAGGCATTCCGACTCATCGGGGCTAAATCCCTTATAAATACTGGGTTTAGTCGATTTACGGTTGCGGGTCAGCACCGGGATTTCACCGGTTTTCCCTGCAAAAAGCAACTTCGCTCAACTTGAGCGTTCCATAACCTTAGCACCGTGGGTGTCCCAGAGCCTGAATAGTGACCATTTTTGAGGTCTAAGTCCTCAAAAATAGCCCTAGCTTACCCATGTAAATAAATGTAACGATTTGGGTGAAATGTATATGAACGGCTTGCTTTTAGTTATAAAGTTTCATTACCCAAGGAACTTGTGGGCCAAAGAGTAATTTTTGGCGTACCTGTACCTACATAAACAAGGAGAAACAATGAAGAAAAATCTGGTCAAGGGCGTAGCCCTAGTCGCAGTTTCTATTCTTGGAGTTACTGGCCTAAGCCTTGCTCCGGCGAATGCAACTGCAGCTAACAAGACCGTGATTGTCCAAGAGGGCAACACACTTTCAGGTCTTAACACCGCTGTAAACGGTAAGAACCTAGTAACCAACGTGGATGTTGTTTATCCAACCGGTTCTGGTTTCACTTACTGGAACAACAAGGCACAGCTAGTACGTAACACTGCTTTCGGTACCTTCAAGATCACTCGTAACAACTGTCAGACATCAGTAACTACTGACGAGTTTGGTTGTTTCGCAGTTACTTACACAATCAAGAAGGGTCTAAAGTACTCTGACGGAACTCTAATCACCGCTCAGGACCTTCTACTAAGCCACGCAATCTCAAGCAGCGATTACGCAATCAAAGCTGGTTTGGGTGACCCAATGTCAGACGCTGGTTCAGCATTTGACTCAGCTGGTTACGGTGGCGCTTACGATGACCACACCAGAGCAAACTCATTCGACCTAAGCGATGACAACTACTCAGTAACTGTCAAGTACGACGCTTTCCAGCCTGACTGGCAGATCTTTGGTCCTGGACCAGGTGCTGTTCACGCTCTAGTTGGTCTTGCAAAGGGTAAGAAGACTTTCCAGACTGCTCGCACCAACGCGTCTTACAAGTCTCTTTTCGAAGATGCTTACTACACAGCTATTGATGCACTTCCAGCTTCAGACGACCCAGACTATGCAGATGCATTGGCTGACCGTACAGCTGCTCGTGACCTATTGAAGAAGATGGCTGCAAAGTGGTCAACATCATTCAACATCACAACTGTTACTCCAAGCACAAACCCACTATTGCTAATCTCAAACGGTGGATTCCAGATCACTTCTTGTGGTGCTTCTTCATGTACTTTGGACAAGAACCCTCTAGCTTCTGTTAGCGGTGCTCCAAAGATGACTGGTAACTTGGACAGAATCATCTTCAAGTTCCCTGCAACAGGCACAACCTTCAACGACACCGCTGTTGGTCAAGCAATCAAGAACGGTGAAGTAGACCTTTACTCTGGTTCAGCTACAGCTTCATTCTGGTCAACAGTTTCATCTGACCCAGGTGTTGTTGCTGCAAGAACTTCAGTAGCTACCTACGAGCACTTCGATATCCGCGCAGGTGACGCACTAAACCCGAACTCAACTGTTAACTCAGACGGTAACTGTGCTGCTCCTTACGACGGTCCATTCAAGGGTTCATCTCAGAGAGCTAAGGACTTGCGTAAGGCAATGTTGCTAGTAGTGCCTCGTCAAGTTATTGCTAACACATACGTTGGTAAGATCTTCGACCCAGGATTCTCTGGTGACTCTCCAGTGCTAAACAGCTTGTTCTCACTAACAACTGAAGGTGACTACTCAAAGGTTGTTGCTGGTTCGAGCTCATACGTAAACGAATTCACGAAGGACCAGGACACTCGCAACGCGGCTGCTCTAGCTCTTATGAAGAAGTACTACCCAAGTGCTGGTGCAGGTTCAAACAGTATTAACGTGAAGATGCTAACTAGCACTGCAGCTCGCCGTGTTGACATTGCGCTTCAGATCAAACTCCAGGCTGCAAAGGTTGGTATTAACGTAACCAACACTGCATCAACTGGTTGGTCAGGTCTGTTGAACTGTAATAACTATGACGTAGTTACATTCGCTTGGTCAAAGTCTGCGATCTCACAGACTGGAACCAACCCACAGTACCAGAGCGATGGTTCTAACAACCGTGCAGGTTGGAAAGACCCAGATCTAGACACATTGCTAAAGAGATTCGAAGGTTCTCTTAGCGCAACAGAAATTGTTAGCGCGAAGATTGCTGCAGAACGTCAGCTATGGTCTAACTTCTGGACAATTGGTGAATACCAGTGGCCAGGTGTATCAGCGTGGAACAAGGACTTGAAGAACGTTCTTCCAAGCCCATTGAACCCTAACGTTGTATGGAACTACTGGGCATTGGGTTACTAATTCATAACTAAATAGTTATGGGTTAGAAAATCTAATCCTGTTCTTGGCGGTAACCCGAAAGGGTTACCGCCAAGAACTTTTTAACAGAAAAAATTGCGCTGCTTAGCAAATCAAATCTCTATTGTGGCTAAACTAATTGGAGGCACTGTTGCCTGCAAGTAAAAAAAGAACGGATTCCAATTGCTAGCTTTTATTGGTCGAAGAATTTCTCTAGCCCTACTAATTTTGTTTGGTTCCACTTACCTGACATATCAACTCGCGGCTTACTCTGGTGATCCACTAGCGGGCATTCGCGAATCTACGGATCCTAAAAAAGACGTCATCATTGCAGAGCTAACTAAGACTCTTCAGCTTGACGTCCCACCACCTGCAAGATATTTCCTTTGGCTTCAAAAAGCACTGGGTCTTGCAACAGGAGCCCCAGACTTTGGTAACACAGTAATTCTTCGACTTCCAGTAATCGATCAAATTGCAGCTGCAATTCCTGTTACTTTGCGACTTGTCACAACAGCAACAATCTTGTCTGTGGTTATTGGTATTAGCTTCGGTGTGCTGAGTGCTATCCGTCAGTACTCAAGACTTGATAACTCTCTAACTCTTCTTTCCTTCTTCTTGTTCTCACTTCCAATTTTCTGGATCGCCGTGATGCTTAAAGAGTTCATGGCAATTAGATTCAACGATTTCCTTGTAAACCCAACGATAGATATTTGGGCCAACATATTGATATCCGGAGTGATAGCGGTAATTGTCGCAGGGTTCGTGAGCGGAACACGCAAGCGAGTCCTAATCACTTGGGCTGCAACATTTGCTCTTCTTGTAACTCTGTTAGGTGTAGCGAGCGCAACAGCTTGGTTCAGATACCCAGTAATGGGCATCTTCGGCATCGCAATCTTGGGTGTAGCTTGTTCTCTTGGATTCACCAACATCTTCTCAGGCTTTGGAAACAAGAAAGCCTTAGGTGCTGGTCTGGCATCTGTAGCCCTTGGCTTGATTGCTTACTACCCATTCCAGCAACTAGCGGGACCCGGCACTAACTATGAGTTGATGCTTGCTCTAGCAGTTCTGATGCTTAGCTCGAGCTATTTCATTGGTTACTTCTTCACCAAGATTGACAAAGGTCCAGTAATCAGAGTTTCAATGCTCTCAGCATTCATGGTTGCTCTGTTCACTGTTGTCGACAAGTTGATGCAAACTTGGGATGGATACTTCGATCTTGCAGATGGAAGACCAATCCAAACTCAGGGTTCATACAACATCACCATTACCTCGAATGACTTCTGGGTAAACAACTTGGACCTAGTTACACACTTGTTCCTTCCAACCACAGCTCTTGCTCTAGGTTTCGCTGGTTACCTCAGATACTCACGTGCATCGATGTTGGAAGTTCTAAATATGGACTACATCCGCACCGCGCGTGCGAAGGGCATGCCTGAGCGTGAAGTTGTTCTACGTCACGCTGTTAGAAACGCGATGTTGCCTTTGACTACATTGCTGACTTTTGAAGTTGCAGGTTTGATTGGTGGAGCCATTATCACCGAAGGTATCTTCGGCTGGAGAGGTATGGGAAGCCTTTCAAACGAAGCTATTCAGTCACAGGATCTAAATCTGTTGATGGCCACTTTTGCAATTTCAGCATTCTTGACAATCATGGCAACACTTGTTGCTGACTTGCTTTACTCTGTCCTAGACCCTCGTATCAGAATTAGAAAGTAGAAAATCTGATGGCAATCAAAAGAAAAAAGAACTCTCAGCAACCGATTGAAGGTAACGAGACTGGTAGCAGCAACATCGAGGTTGCAGGTCTTAGCCAAGGTCAAATTATTCGAAAGAGATTCTTTCAGCACAAGCCTGCTGTAGCTGGTTTGATTTTTATGATCCTGTTCACAATCTTTGTGTACTCAGCTTCTGGTCTGCACCTAGGCACTGAAGCCAATCCAATTACTATTAAGGGTTGGTGGAAGTACTCACATGAAGATCTTCTGCCTCAGGGCTCATGTGCATCTGGTTGTCCAAGTGCTGACCACCCAATGGGTCAGCTTCCAAACGGACGTGACTACTTCTCTCTAGTAACGAGAGGATCTGAAATCTCATTGATGATCATGGTTGTTATCGGTGGACTTTCAGCATTCATCGGAACTGTTACTGGAGCGGTTGCAGGATTCTTTGTTGGAATCATTGACAACGTAATGATGCGTTTCACTGACTTCATCCTTACAGTTCCTTTCATCCTTATCGGTGCGGTTATCGGTTACAACCTAGGTAACTTCGGTGTATTCCCACTCGCGATATTCTTGGGTATTTTTATCTGGCCAGGGCTTGCTCGTCTTGTACGTGGAGAGTTCTTGTCTTTGAGAGAACGTGAATTCGTAGATGCTGCCCGCGTAGCTGGTGCTTCTAACCGAAGAATCATCTTCAAGCACATCTTGCCAAACTCCGTTGGTGTGATTATCGTTTCAACAACTTTGCTTTTGTCCTCATCAATTCTTTTGGAGAGCGGTCTTTCATACCTTGGCTTCGGAGTTCAAGCGCCAGACGTCTCTCTAGGTGCTCTAATCTCTACCTACCAAGGTGAGTTCACTTATGCACCATGGTTGTTCTGGTGGCCAGGTGTGATCATTATTGCTATCGCCTTGAGCATCAACTTTGTTGGTGATGGTCTACGTGACGCATTCGACCCTCGTCAGAGAAGAAGAATCAGTCGTAAAGAACGTGCAGTTGAGACTGGCACACGCGCTCAGGTAAACAAGAGCTAGGAACAGGTCATTGACTAAGGGTATAAACCAGTATTCCTATACTGACTACGCAAACGGCAACGGTAAGAATGTTAATCTTTCTTACCAGGTGCTCGCCAGCGGTACCCGCGTTAACAGAATTTTGACTGTATCTAAGGGCGAGAACCAAAGCAGCCCCGCTTTCGGATCTAGGAGAGTCGCTAGTAGCAATGACCTTTCTGGATTCAAGGCCAGTGCCTTTGTAGTCGGTGTCATGGATGTTTCGACTAATGATTCTGCTGGAAGATGGAGCAGCCCAAGAAGAGAACTTCTTCTCAGCCGTAACAACAGTGAAAGCGTACTTGGTAACAAAGTCTTCAGCTCTAAGCCAGCCAACTTGGATGGTCTGGAATGGGTTATGGATTTCGATTCCCGAGTTGCTGTAAACGATCTTGGGATAAATCATGACCACCCACATGATTGCGCAGATAGCAGCAGTGTTTATGGTTGCGATGAAGCCATCGTAGATATTGCCAATAGAAAAGTAAGAAATAGCAGCGAGAATGCCAACGAGAGCGATTACTACCAAGTAAATCCAGTTGCTTCGAGTTCTATAAATGTGAGAGTCAGCCATGATGGCCAGACTATCGCAGACTGTAAGAGAGTTTCATCATTTTCAGCCACTAAGGAAGGTAATTAAGCTGATGCCAAGTAAAGAACCGATTCTAAAAGTCGAGGGATTCAACGTAGAGTTCTGGGTTGAGGGTGTTTGGTACCCTGCCGCGATTGACATGAACTTCGAGGTAGCTGCTGGTGAAGTGCTAGCCATCGTAGGTGAATCAGGCTCTGGTAAGTCAACAACAGCAATGGGTCTTATGGGCTTGCTTGCACCGAATGCTAGAACCTCAGGTAGCGTCAAGGTCAAGAACGTTGAAATGCTAAACCAGCCTCTGTCTCTTCTTCGTAAGTTCAGAGGTAAGGAAGTTGCTTACATCTTCCAAGAGCCGATGACTGCGCTAAACCCCGTGTACACAGTTGGTTTCCAGATTGTTGAAGTTCTCCGTAACCACTTTGAAATGGGGCCTAACCAGGCTAAAGAGCGCGCTATTGAACTTTTGACCATGGTTGAAATTCCAGATCCAGCGAAGTCTTTTGACAAGTACCCTCACCAGCTATCTGGTGGTCAGCGTCAGCGCGCAATGATTGCTCAGTCACTTGCCTGTGACCCAGCACTTCTAATTGCTGATGAGCCAACCACTGCTTTGGACGTAACTGTTCAGGCTGAAATCTTGGACCTTATGCGTAACCTAAAGGACAAGCTGAACTCAGCTGTTCTTTTGATTACTCACGACATGGGTGTTGTTGCTGACTTGAGCGACCGCATCCTTGTTATGAAGGATGGTCTAACAGTTGAAGAGAACACTTCAGATATTATCTTCAACCGTCCTCAGCACCCATACACAAAGTCACTATTGGCTGCTGTTCCAAAGCTTGGATCTCTAAAGGTTCGTACACTTCCTGCAGAAGCTGTGAAGGCTCAACCAGTTCTTGAAATCAAGGACCTAGTTATCGAATATCCAAAGCGTGGACGTATTCCAGCATTCCGTGCTGTTGATGGTGTTTCATTCTCTATCCAGCCAGGTGAAATCCTAGGTCTAGTAGGAGAGTCTGGTTCAGGTAAGACAACTGTTGGTCGTGCTGCTATTGGTCTTCTTCCTGTTCACTCAGGTTCTATTGAGATCTTGGGTAACAACATCGCCGGTAAGAAGCTAAGAGAGCTTAAGGTCATCCGTCGCGACACAGGTATCGTGTTCCAGGACCCTTCATCATCTCTAAACCCTCGTCTACCTATCGGTGAGAGCATTGGTGAGCCTTTATTCCTTGCCGGAGAAGCTTCTGGTGATGAACTAAACACTCGTGTTGAAGAACTTCTGGACTCAGTTGAACTTCCTCGTTCATACCGTAACCGTTACCCACACGAGCTATCTGGTGGTCAGAAGCAGCGTGTAGGTATTGCGAGAGCACTAGCGCTATCACCAAAGCTTTTGATTGCTGATGAGCCAACCTCTGCTCTAGACGTATCTGTTCAGGCTAGATTCCTAGACCTACTTACAGAACTTCAGGACAGACTAAAGTTCGCTTGTTTGTTCATCACTCACGATATCGGTGTGGTTGACATCTTGGCTCACCGTATTGCAGTTATGCAGTATGGAAAGCTGGTTGAGGTTGGTCCTCGTGACCAGGTCTTGAACCAGCCTCAAGAGATGTACACCAAGAGTCTTTTGGCTGCTGTTCCAGTGCCAGATCCTAAAGAGCAGAAGAAGCGTCGCGAGGCTAGAGCTAAGCTTTTGGCCACAATCGGCGAATAATCTGTTCAGACTCTCTTAACTATCCCAGGCACGCTTTTAGGGCTGCCTCGGTTAGACTTGAGGTACTACGGCTCTTGCACATCGTGCCCGAAGCCCCAACAATCAAGCGTTGAAGTGACTATTCGTTTTGCGCTGAACAACGCCCTAAAGGACCCAGAGTAATGGCCCAAGTATCAAGAGATGACATCCGTAACGTAGCAATCGTGGCTCACGTTGACCATGGCAAGACCACACTGGTTGATGCCATGTTACGCCAGACCGGTTCTTTCGGAGATCACGCACACCTAGGCGAACGCCTAATGGACTCAGGGGACCTTGAGCGTGAAAAGGGTATTACCATCCTCGCTAAGAACACCGCTATTGCTTATAAGGGTGCTTCAGCTAACGGTAGAGAAATCACCATCAACGTAATCGACACCCCAGGTCACGCTGACTTCGGTGGCGAAGTTGAACGTGGTCTTTCAATGGTTGACGGTGTTGTTCTTCTAGTTGATGCCTCTGAAGGTCCACTACCGCAGACACGCTTCGTTTTGCGTAAGGCACTAGAAGCGAACTTGACTGTAATTCTTCTAGTCAACAAGACTGACCGTCCTGATGCTCGTATCGATGAGGTTGTTGAAGAAACACACGATCTACTTCTAGGCCTTGCATCAGATATTCACGAAGATGTGCCTGATCTAGACATTGACTCAATTCTTGAGCTACCTGTGATTTATGCATCAGGTCGTGCAGGTCGAGCTAGCTTGAATAAGCCAAACGATGGTGAGATGCCAGACAGCGACGATCTTGAGCCGCTGTTCGCTGCAATCTTGAAGCACATCCCCGCTCCTACTTACGATGACGCAGCTCCTTTGCAAGCTCACGTTACAAACCTTGATGCTTCACCATTCCTTGGTCGTCTAGCACTTCTACGTATCTTCAACGGAACTATCCGTAAGGGTCAGCAGGTTGCTTGGGTTCGTCAGGATGGCACAACTCAGAACGTAAAGATCACAGAACTTCTGATGACTAAAGCTCTTGATCGTTTCCCAACCGAATCAGCTTCTGCTGGTGATATTGTTGCGGTAGCCGGTATCGAGAACATCACCATTGGTGAAACTCTTGCCGACCCGAATGATATTCGTCCGCTTCCGATGATCACTGTTGATGACCCTGCTATCTCGATGACCATTGGTATCAACACATCTCCTATGGCAGGTCGAGTCAAGGGAGCTAAGGTTACCGCTCGTCTTGTGAAGGATCGTCTAGACCGTGAACTTATCGGTAACGTGTCTCTTAAGGTTCTACCTACTGAGCGTCCAGATGCTTGGGAAGTACAGGGTCGTGGTGAACTAGCTCTAGCTATCCTGGTTGAGCAGATGCGTCGTGAAGGCTATGAACTAACTGTTGGCAAGCCTCAGGTAGTTACCAAGAAGATTGATGGCAAGTTACACGAGCCTGTTGAAGATCTAACCCTTGATGTTCCTGAAGAGTTCCTAGGCCCTATGACTCAGCTAATGGCTGCTCGTAAGGGTCGCATGAAGAACATGGTGAATCACTCAACCGGTTGGGTTCGTATGGAATTCCTAGTTCCTTCTCGTGGTCTTATCGGATTCCGAACAGAATTCCTAACCACCACCAAGGGAACTGGTATCGCTAACGCTATCTCAGCAGGCTATGAGCCATGGGCTGGAGAGATTGTTACTCGTATCAATGGTTCTCTAGTTGCTGACCGTGCAGGAGTTGCAACACCGTTTGCAATGATTGCTTTGCAAGAGCGTGGTTCTTTCTTTGTTGATCCAACCAGTGAAGTGTATGCAGGTATGGTTGTCGGTGAGAACTCTAGAGCTGATGACATGGATGTGAACATCACTAAGGAGAAGAAGCTAACCAACATGAGAGCATCTTCAAGCGATGAATTCCAAGCGCTAACTCCTCCTCGCAAATTGTCTTTGGAAGAGTGCCTAGAGTTTGCTCGTGAAGATGAGTGTGTTGAGGTTACCCCTGAAGGAACTCGTATCCGCAAGGTTGAGCTAGATGCCAACATTCGTGCCCGTAACACTTCTGCTAAGAAGCGTGCCAACGAAAACGCAGCTGGCTGATAATTATTGGTTATAAAAAAATGGACCTCAGTAATTGAGGTCCATTTTCTTTATCAAAGATTAGTTTTTCTTTGTAGGTCTTAGGTAGATGTAAGTTACTGGGATTAGGTAAGCAAACCAGACTATTGATTCAAGGATTGCCGGTGCTGATCTAAAGCTGATTGTTCCGCGTAGCAATACATCCACAACACTGTCCTTTGGAATGATTCCAGTTAGGTCATATGATTTTTCGGTTAGGAAAGGGAACCAGCCAATTTCTTGTAATTCATGAATACCATAAGCAAGAATTCCTGCTGCCACCAGAATCAAGAATGCTCCGGTGTATTTGAAGAACTTGCTGATATTTAGTTTTAGTGCCCCACGGTATATCAGGTAGCCAAGAGCTGCTGCCACCAATAGACCTAGGGTTGCTCCTAGTACCGGGTTGGTGTCATCACCGGCTGCTCGAGATGAGCTCCATAGGAACACTGATGTTTCAACGCCTTCACGAATAACTGCGAAGAAGGCCACTCCCACAAGAGTGAATACCGAGGTTGAGGCAAGATCAATCTTTTTGTGTAGTTCGCCAGCTAGCGCTCTGCTTTGGGCAGACATCCAGAAGATCATCCAGGTCACAAAGACAACAGCCAAGATAGAGGCAAGACCAGCGATCATTTCGTTGATGCCTTCAGGGGCCACAGAGACGAAGACTGTAAGGCCGATACCTACCAAGATAGAGACCAAAATCGCTGCCAAAGTGCCCCAGAGCACGGCAATAGAGCCCTTTTTGTTGTTTGTTTTGTTGAGGTAGGCGACCAAAATACCTACGATTAGGGAGGCTTCTAGGCCTTCTCTAAGGCCAATTAGGAAGTTTGCTAGCACTATTTCCTTTCGCGATGGTTATCAGACCATTCGAAGTTAGGGTTACCTAACTAAAGATACCCTAAGTTCAGAGTTGGGTCAATGGCGGGAATAACTAAACTAAGGTTTTTGTTATGGCTAAACAAACTTTCAGCGCTAAAAGAATCCTTTTAGTCCATGCTCACCCAGATGATGAGAGCCTTCAAACTGGTCACGTGATGGCAGATGCCATTGAACGAGGTGCTGAAGTATTTCTACTAACACTTACCCGAGGTGAACGAGGTAGGGCAAAACTTGAAGAACTCAAATCTTTAGAAGCGAACCCTTCAGCTATGGGTGCATTTAGATCTGGGGAACTAAAAAACGCGATGGCTGCCCTTGGTGTTACTAATTACAAGTTTGCTGGAACCAGAGCGTACCTTGATAGCGGCATGAGAATTGGAAACCTAGGTGTTCCAACCACGCCACTAAAACTTGACCAGATGTCACTAGCTGCCGTTTCAACACCTGTGGTTGCAGATGATATTTATCAGAGCATGGTTAGTTTCAAACCAGATGCAGTTATCACATACAACTCAAGAGGTGGCTACGGTCACCCAGATCACAAGAAAGCTCACGACGCAACTGCGATGGCGATGAGAAGATATCGCAAAGTCGTAAGAGGCAAAAAGCCAACCTTCTGGGTTATCTCAGAGCCTGGCGAGCGAGCAACAGTTCTAATCGGGGGAGAGAAGACAGCAGAGGCTAAGAAAGCAGCTCTGCAAGCTCACGCAAGTCAGGTAACTATAAAAAGAGATACCTATTCGGTTGCCTCTGGAATTGAATTCAATTTTACTGACCCTGAGCGTTTACGTCAGGCAAGCCCAAACTTCTTACCTTGGTTCAAGCCAGCATTTAGAGCACTGTTCGGTTTGCCACTAGGAATCCTTTTGGGATATGCCGGTGCTTTTGTGCACAACATCTTGGCGGCTAACGACAGACAGTCTCCGCTAGGGCTATACCTAGCACTAGGTGCTACTGCCTCTATAGCCTTTGGCCTTCGAACATTCCGTAATTCAAGAGGAGCTATTTACCTTTTGAATGCTGGAATGATTATTGCCATTTGGTGGCTATCGAGGAATAAAACCTTTGATGCCTTTATCGCCGATGATAAGTACGGCAACAGATACGTGTTCTTTGCTCTGGCTATCTGCATAGTGGCAGCGGTCTTCCCAAAGATTGATGTGGCTAAATGGCGTGCTAGATCCAAAAGAGCCCACCTCTAGAGAGATAATTGAACCAAAGAAAAAGGATTTATAAGTGACTTACGTAATTGCCCTACCTTGTGTTGATGTCAAAGACAAAGCATGTATTGCTGAGTGCCCTGTTGACTGCATCTATGAAGGTGACCGCATGCTATACATCCACCCGGATGAGTGCGTTGACTGTGGTGCATGTGAGCCAGTCTGTCCTGTTGAAGCTATCTATTATGAAGATGACCTTCCAGCTCAATGGGCCGATTACTACAAGGCAAACGTTGAATTCTTTAATACAGTAGGTTCACCTGGCGGTGCTGCCAAGGTAGGTCCTATTGAAGGCGATCACGAAGTGATCACAGCTCTTCCGCCTCAGGTCTAAATAATGTTTGATCGCTTGCCGGAATATCCGTGGCAGAAACTAAAGCCTTATCAAGCGATTGCTGAAAAGCATGCCAAGGGCATGGTTGATCTAAGCGTCGGTTCTCCAGTTGATCCAACTCCACAAGTTATTCAAGATGCCATTAGAGATGCAACTAATGCTCCGGGCTACCCATCAACAGCTGGTTCTTTAGAATTCAGAACTGCCGTTGCAGAATGGTTTGGCAGAAGACGTGGAGTAGAACTAACTGCAAATCAAGTTATGCCAACTATTGGCTCTAAAGAATTCATTTCATTCCTACCTCTCATGCTTGGTCTTGGTAGAGGCGATGTTGTTGTACAACCGTCGGTTGCATACACCGCTTATGTTGTTGGTGCTGCTTTATGTGGAGCAGAGATTATTAGCGAAGATGATCCAGCTAAGTGGCCGGAGAATACAAAGCTGATTTGGATTAACTCACCAGGTAACCCTGATGGCCGTGTTCTAGATGTTGAGCAGATGAAAGCCTGCGTCAAGAGAGCTCGTGAACTAGGAGCAGTTCTAGCAAGCGATGAATGTTATGCAGAACTAGGTTGGGGTAGATGGGCAGAAGAAAGAATTCCTTCCGTTTTAGATCCTCGCGTTTGTGAGGGTTCATACGACAACCTTCTAGCTGTTTACTCTTTGAGTAAGCAGTCAAACCTTGCCGGTTACCGAGCAGCATTTGTGGCAGGACCTGAGAACCTAATCAAACCTATTGTGAACATCAGAATGCATAGCGGATTGATGATGCCGGCTCCAGTTCAGAAGGCAGTTATCGCAGCCCTTGGCGACGAAGAACATGTTGCCAATGAGCGTGAGATCTACCGCAAGAGAAGAGAAGTTCTTCTTGAGGCAGTCAAGGCCTATGGCTTTGAGATAGCTGATTCAGAAGCAGGGCTATACCTTTGGGCTACCTTAGGCGAAGACTGCTGGGGCACAGTAACCAAGATGGCTGAGCTAGGCATCTTGGTAGTCCCAGGGGAGTTCTATCAAGCCCAGGGAAGTAAGTACGTCAGGTTCTCAATTACTGCCTCAGATGAGAAGGTTGCTGAGGGTGCCGCTAGATTGACCAATGC
>JAPLAJ010000169.1 GCA_026393335.1 Rhodoluna sp.
GCCAGAGAGCTGCAACCGACAAAGAAGATAGCTCACTCAGCAGATGCCCACTACACGCATTCGAGGATGTCGGAGGTTCTGGGCACAACAAATGTCTCGATACCTACTGAGGCAGATGGCCGAATGTCCCTTGATGCCCTTGAGCAGCATTTAAAGACAGGTGAAATTGGAACCATTGTTGCTACCCTAGGCACCACAGGTTTAGGTGCTGTAGATCCGCTGGCAGATATCATTCAGCTCGCTAAAACTTATGGCTCTCGAGTACATGTGGATACTGCCTACGGAGGTTTCTTCAAACTGATCGCAGAAAATCACCTCACACCAGAAACAGCAAGGCACTTTGCTGCCCTAAAAGATGCTGATTCTATAGTTGTCGATCCACACAAACATGGCTTGCAGCCTTACGGAAGCGGCGCAGTCTTTTTCAAAGACATTGCTATAGGTAAGTTCTACAAACACGACTCCCCTTACACCTATTTCATTTCAGATGATTTGCACTTTGGCGAAATACAACTTGAGTGCTCGCGTGCTGGAGCGTCAGCTGCTGCTATCTGGGCAACCCTCAAGCTTTTCCCTTTGACTGAAGAAGGACTTGGATCAGCACTAATTCCAACTAGAAATGCGGCACTAAGTTGGCATGAATCTTTGATGGCTTCAGAGCCTCTAATGCCCTATCAAAAACCAGAATTGGACATCCTGACCTATTTGCCAAGAGCTAAATCCATGAGCCAGCTAGATCACGTTTCACATGAAATTCTTATGCAAGCAGGTTCTGGTCCTAAAGCAGATCAGATACATTTAGCCACTTACGTCATACAAGAACATCAACTCAAGCAACGAGGAATTAACATCACCCAAGATGCAACAAAAGCCAGAATTCTTCGCAGCGTTCTGATGAAACCGGAACATGAAATTTTCGTACCTAAACTTCATGCAAAAGTTGAGTCGCTGGCCAGCGCATTATTGCGTTAGCATTCACCTACTAACCAAATTCAAGGAGAGTCATGAAATATCGTTATCTAGGCAATAGTGGTTTCAAAGTAAGTGAGCTTGTTTACGGAAACTGGCTAACTCACGCCACACAAATTGCTAATGACGCCGCCTACGCAACTGTGAAGGCTGCTCTTGAAGGTGGAATCACTTCGTTCGACACAGCCGATGTATACGCTAATCAAGCAGCTGAAGTTGTTCTTGGCGATGCCCTTAAGGGTCATCGTAGAGAAGGACTAGAAGTCTTCACAAAGGTTTATTGGCCTGTTGCAGAGCGCATGCCGAACGACACAGGGCTCTCCCGCAAACACATCATGGAGTCAATCAATGGCTCTCTCAAGCGCTTACAGATGGATTACGTCGATCTTTACCAGGCTCACAGATTCGATGTTGAAACTCCACTTGAAGAAACCATGCAGGCATTTGCCGACATTGTTCGTCAAGGTAAAGCTCTATACATTGGTGTTTCAGAATGGAACGCAGAACAGATTCGCGCCGGTCACAAGCTAGCCAAAGAAATGGGCATCCAGCTAATCTCTAGCCAACCTCAGTACTCAATGCTATGGAGAGTTATTGAAGCTGAAGTTGTGCCTACCTGTGAAGAACTTGGTGTTAGTCAAATTGTTTGGTCCCCAATGGCTCAGGGTGTGCTCACTGGTAAATATCTTCCAGGTCAACCTGTTCCAGAAGGATCAAGAGCGTCAAATGAAAAAGTAAACAGTTTCATTCAGAAACTACTTACCGATGATGTGCTGACCAGAGTCCAACAATTGAAGCCATTAGCAGAGGAACTTGGTCTAACCATGGCTCAGTTCTCACTTGCTTGGGTACTACAAAACAAGAACGTTGCAAGTGCGATTGTTGGAGCTACTACTCCTGAACAAATCACAAGCAACCTTGGTGCAGTTGGTGTAGAGATTCCAACCGAGATTATGAACAAGGTAACTGAGCTGCTAGCACCAATTGCGGTAACAGACCCTCGTGAAACTAAAGCACCAGAGACAAGAGTCGTCTAAGACCTGTTTATTGCTCTAGCCCAAAGCGGACCGAAGTAAACAAAACCGGTGTAACCCTGAACTAGGTCAGCTCCTGCATTTAGGCGCTGCTCTAGTTGAGCATTGGTCTCTACTCCCCCGACCGATATAACCACCTGCTCAGAATCTAGATTCTGACGAAGTAACTTTAGAACTTCAAAGGATCTCTTCTCAAGTGGTGCACCGGATAAGCCACCTGCACCCATGGCGGCAACTTCTGAATCAGAAGTGAGCAGCTTGTCTCTTGAGATTGTTGTGTTTGTGCCAATAACTCCAGCTAGCTTGAGCTCTTTAGCTAAATCGGCAACTTCAATAATTGCTTCATCAGCTAAATCTGGCGCTATCTTTACCAGTACTGGCTTTCCTGAGGACTGAGCGATAACCGCTTTGAGGATAGGTCTAAGCGAGGTCACGTCTTGAAGTGATCTA
>JAPLAJ010000095.1 GCA_026393335.1 Rhodoluna sp.
TCGCCTAGCATCACCGGAATGATTGGGTGCTCTCCTTCAAGGAGTAAGAAACCTGCCTCATGCATCCGCTGCCTAAATTGTTTTGCGTTGTTGTGCAATTTGTTCCGAAGTTGCATGCCTTCCTTTGAGCCGGCAATCCTGATTGCCTCCAATGAACCTGCTGCAATGGCTGGCGCTAGCGAATTTGAGAAAAGATACGGTCTTGCCTTCTGTCTGAGGATCTCGACAATTTCTTTTCTTCCTGAAACATATCCACCAGCAGCACCGCCGAGAGCTTTTCCGAAAGTACCGGTATAGATGTCAACCCGATCACTGACTCCAGCTAGCTCTGGCGTTCCTTTGCCACCTGCACCTAGAAGTCCAACGGCATGAGAATCATCTACCATCACAACAGCTCCATAGGCTTCGGCAAGTTCACAAATTTCTTGCAATGGTGCAAGATAGCCATCCATGCTAAAGATTCCATCGGTGACGATGATTCTCTGCCTAGCATCTTTAGCCTCTTCAAGGCATCTCTTCAAATCAGCCATGTCTCTGTTCTTGTATCTAAACCTGGCCGCCTTAGATAATCTAATTCCGTCAATTATGCTGGCGTGATTTAACTCATCACTGATGATTGCATCACGATCATCAAACAAGGATTCAAAGACTCCACCGTTGGCATCAAAACAAGAGCTAAACAGAATGGTGTCATCGGTACCTAGAAACTGTGAGACCGCAACTTCTAATTCTTTGTGGATATCTTGTGTGCCACAGATGAACCGCACGCTTGCTACACCAAACCCACGTTCGTCCAGAATGGTCTTAGCCGCATCAATGATTCTCTGATCGTTAGCTAAGCCTAGGTAGTTATTGGCACAGAAATTCAGTAAATCTCCTTGGCCTGAGACTATGTGCGAACCCTGCGGTGAATCTATTTCACGTTCACCTTTATATAGGCCTGCGCTTTGGATATCCGCTATGGTTTCTTGAAGTTGTAACTTTAGTGATTCATACATCAGAGTTGGGTCCAATCCAATACAACTTTGCCACTGGATGCAGCTCTTGCTATGTTGAAGCCTTCTTGCCACTTACTAGCTGGCAGCCTGTCTGTAATCACCGAGGAAATTCTCTCTCGTAGCAGCTCACTTGATTTCAACATAGAGCTCATGGCTGTCCAGGTCTCATACATCTCGCGACCATATATTCCTTTGAGTGTGAGCATATGAGTTACTACTTTGGACCAATCAATATCTATTGACTCGGTTGGTAAACCAAGCATGGCAACCCGTCCACCGTGGTTGAGGTTATCGATCATCTCTGGCAGGGCTGTTTTGTGCCCAGACATTTCAAACCCAACATCGAAACCCTCACGCATGCCCAGTTGTTTTTGCGATTCGCTAATTCTTGTTTTTTGCACATTGAGAGCGATATCTACTCCCATCGATCTAGCTAGTTCAAGTCTTGGTTCGCTAATGTCGGTGACCACAATGTACCTGGCTCCTAGATGCCTTGCTACTGCAATTGACATCAAACCGATTGGCCCCGCTCCAGAAATAAGAACATCTTCACCAATCAAACTAAATGCCATCGCTGTGTGAACTGCATTACCAAAAGGATCAAAGATTGCACCAAGGTCTGGATCGATTGCATCGTGATGAACCCAAACATTTGATTCGGGGATGGCTATGTATTCTGCGAAAGCACCATCACGATTTACTCCAACACCTAAAGTTCTAATACACATTTGACGGCGACCTGCTCTACAGTTTCTGCAAAGACCACACACGATGTGTCCTTCACCCGAGACCTGCTGGCCAACTTCAACTTCATGAACTCTAGAGCCGATCTGAACTACTTCACCAAAGAACTCATGGCCTGGGATGATGGGGGTCTTAAGAGTTTCCTGAGCCCAGCTGTCCCAGCTTTCAATATGCAGGTCTGTGCCGCATATCCCGGTTCGAAGAACTTTGATGAGAACATCGTTTTCACCGATGGGAGGCATTTCGCGCTCAACCATTTCTAAACCTGGTGCTGCTTTTTGTTTCACTAATGCGCGCATCATTGATCTTTCGTCGCCGTTGACGTGGCTGAGCTTTTGGCCTCCACAGCAACAGCCTAGAAGTGATTGAAGGAACTTTGGCTTTAGTAGAGCAGGTTTCTCTTGTGTTTCTGCCATTATGAAAGTTATGGAAAATATCAAATACCTACGCAGAGTGCTACTAACCGGTGCAACAGTCTTCGGCCTAAGTGCTCTTTTACTACTGATTAGCCCTTCGCTTTTCAACGAACTACTTGGGATAAGCGCAACCCCTTATCTCGACTGGGCAATGCGAATGATCGGACTTACCCTTGTGGCGCTAGCTGGCAATATGCTTTCTGTATCTCTAAAGGGCAAGGATTCTGCAGTGATATTCTCTGCAAGGGTTATGGCTATATCTGCTTTTGGCCTAGGTGTTCTGACACTTCTTATTCCGGTTGCGACTCTAACCTGGTTTGACTTTGCCTATGCAGCTGTTGGTTTTGGTTTCAGCCTTGCTTATATAGTTGGACTCTTAAGAGCACGCAAGGCACAGGCTGCTAGCTAAAGCAGTGCTTGCTCACCGTCTTTAGGTGCGTGAGATTTCCAACCGAGTTTAGCTACAATCGAGTCGCTGAAGCTTTCAGCGGCACCTGCTTCGCCGTGAACCACAAACACTTGGCCAGGTGCTACAGAGGTTGAGCTAAGCCACTTGATCAATTCATTTGAATCAGCATGCACAGAGAACTCAGCTATTTGTTCAACTCTGGCTCTAACAGGAACTAGTTCACCGTGCATCTTTACCTGCTCTGCACCATCAACTAATGCTCGACCTCGGGTGCCAATTGCTTGATAGCCAACAAAAAGAATTGTGTGTTTGGAGTTAGGCAACATCTGTCTTAGGTGGTGCACCACACGTCCGCCGGTTCCCATTCCCGATGCGGAAATAATTATGCATGGCTGGCTTGGGTCATTTACAGTCTTCGACTGTTCGACACTTTCAAGTTCGACAAGGGAACCTGGATCAAATGGATCGCGTCCAGCCCAACTCTTTCTAATGTCTTCGCGAATCTCTAGCGAACCCTCATTGATGGCTTGGCGATAGTAATCAAGAGCTTTGAGGGCCATAGGTGAATCAGCATAGACAGGAACCTTTTTGATTACACCTGATTCCATAAGTTCTCTGATTCTGACCAAAATTATTTCAGTTCTATCAACGGCGAAAGCTGGGATCAGAACAGACCCACCGCCTTCAATAGTTTCGTTAATAGCTTTTTCAAAATTAGTTGATGAAGCCACATGCTCGCGGTCGCCATAAGTTGATTCAGTGATAAGTGCATCAAACTTGCCGGCGATGATTCTTTCTGGATTTACTAATAGTGGATGCTCGTCTCGGCCAAGATCACCTGAGAACATGAGCTTCTTCCCAAAGAACTCAACCTCAAGTGTTGCCGCACCTAGGATGTGACCTGATGTATGGAAAGTCACAAATGTTTGTTCAGCAACCTGAATTCTTTGGTTGAATTCTTCTTCCTGAAACTTTTGGATAGCTTTCTCGGCATCATCTTCGTCATAGAGCGGCTTTGGCGGATTGTGTTTGCTAAAGCCCTTCTTTGCAGCATATTTTGCATCTTCAGTTTGTATCCGAGCAGAGTCTCGAAGAATAACAGCGGCTAGTTTTGCTGTGAACTTAGTGGAATGGATTTTCCCTTTATAGCCTTGTTCAACAAGTTTTGGAATATAGCCACAGTGATCTAAATGTGCGTGAGTTAGAAGCACAGCATTTATTTTGGCTGCATCTATAGCAAGTGGAGCCCAGTTCTTTAGTCTTAGTTCCTTTAGTCCCTGGAAAAGACCGCAGTCAACCATGACGTTAGTTTCTCCGCAGCTAAGTAAGAACCTAGAGCCGGTAACAGTACCTGCTGCTCCAAGGAAAGTTATGGTTGGTTGTTCCCCGTTAGTTGTCATTGTTCAAGTGTATGCCTCAAGCAGTGCGACAATCTAAACATGGTGAAACTTGTGACCCGATATAGTTTTCTGATTCTAGCTTTGACTAGTTCAGTTGCAGGTTTCGTCTTGAATTTTAGTTCCACCCAACTTGCAAATATTGCTTGGTCAATTGGTGCTGCTATTGGTTTATTACTGAGCCTTAGATGGCTGATTGCTGCCATTAAAGAAAAAGCATTAGGTAGCGATGTCTTAGCGGTGCTAGCAATTATTGCGACCGGGCTCACTAATGAATGGTTTGCAGCAAGTTTGATTTCTCTCATGCTTGCAAGTGGTAGGGCTTTAGAGCTTTGGGCTCAAGGTAAGGCAAGCAAGCACTTAGACGCGCTGATGAAGCGTGCACCAAGTTTTGCTCATATGGTCTCCCCCTCAGGTGTGGTGACCGATGTTCCAATTAATGAAGTTCAAATATCCTCTCGGCTATTAGTTCGATCTGGCGAAGTTGTTCCAGTCGATGGTGCTCTTGAGGAGAGCGCTGTATTTGACGAGTCAGCTCTCACTGGAGAATCCCTCCCGGTTTGGCGTGAGGCAGGAACCACTGTTAGCTCTGGAGTTATAAACAGCGGCAGTGCAGTTGTGATTGTTGCTGCTGCCACTGCTGAAACAAGTACGTATGCAAACCTAATTAAATTAGTGGCAAGCGCTAAAGCCCAAGCCTCTAAAGGTGTGCGACTGGCGAATGTGTGGGCAGCCAGGTTTGTTCCTCTGGCTTTGCTAATTGCGGTTGGAACCTATGTAATCACGCAGGACATCAAGCAAGCAGTAGCTGTTCTGGTTGCTGCCACTCCATGCCCCTTGATACTTGCAGTGCCGGTAGCTCTTGTTGCTGGCATATCAAGAGCAGCGCAAGTTGGAGTCATCATCAAAGAAGGCGCAGCCATTGAGAAGCTTGCTCAAGCTGAAGTGGTCTTGCTTGATAAAACAGGAACCCTGACAGAAGGCGGACCTAGAATCACCAGCATGGTTTTTGCTGAAGGAGCTGATCCTGATCGAGTGCTATCTCTAGCGGCTTCGCTTGAACAAACAAGTGCAAATATCGTCGCGCGCGCAACAGTTGCAGAAGCAAAGTTGAGAAATCTTTCCTTGTCAATGGCCACCGAAGTTCAAGAGGTACATGGCCACGGTTTGTCTGGGTTAGTAGGTGGTAGCAGAGTTACAGTGGGCCAACCTACCCTGCCGCTAGCAGCTTGGGCAGAACTATCAAATGCTCTCCTAGTGGAAATTAATATTGATGGCAAAGTTCTTGGATACCTCGGTTTAGATGATCCTCTTCGTAAAGAATCACTCGAGACTGTTGCGCATTTGAAGAATCTCGGAGTCAAGCGAGTGCTGATGGTTTCAGGTGATAGAAAATCAACGGTAGAAAATATCGCACACCAGCTCGGAGTTACTGAATACTTCGCTGAATGCTCACCCACTGAAAAGTTAGAGATTCTAAAAACAGAAAAAGAAGCGGCCAAAGGATCGGTGATTATTGTCGGCGATGGTATAAATGATGCCCCTGCGCTTGCAGCAGCAGATGTTGGTATAGCGATGGGGGCTAAGGGAACCACAGCTGCTAGCCAAGCTGCATCTGTAGTTATCGTTGAAGATTCAATCAGAAGATTGGCTAATGCGATTGATATCTCTCAAGTTGCTAGAACTAGAGCAATCCAAGCCAGCACGATTGGAATGTCACTTGCAATAGTTGCGATGCTCGCTGCAGCATTTGGTTATCTAAATCCATCGCAGGCAGCCTTGGTTCAAGAACTAATCGATGCAGCTTCTATCATCTGGGCTTTGGTGCCAAGAAAATCTAAGCTTTAGCAACTAGAACAGAAACCATTGTCTTTGCAGCTAAAGCCATGGTGTCCACAGCCATAGTAAATAACCCAGGGAAGTCTTCTTTTTGTTCATCCATCAAAGGAACATGAACAAAGCCGGACTGAACTGCTGTTCCCTTCAGGGCATCTTGCAGTTCATAAAAGATGTGATTACAAACGAATGTGCCTGCTGAGAGCGAGAGGCTAGCCGGTATGCCTTCAGCTCGAATAGCAGTGACAAATTCTTTGACTGGAAGTGTGCTTTCAAGTGCTAACGGTGAGCCTTGTCTAATTGCCTGATCGACTCTGATGTGGCCAGCATTGTCTGCGATCGATGCATCGTTTAGGTTTACAGCAAATCTCTCTGGAGTGATGCTGGTTCGACCTTCGGCTTGACCGAAGCAAATGACCACATCTGGTTTGTGCTCATGGACCAGGGCAAGCAGGTTGCTGGCAGCTCGCTCGGATTCAGTCGAGCATTGTTAAAAGGCTCGAATCCAGTGAGTAAAACCTTGAGCATGACCCCAAGTCTAACTATCTATAACACTTTCGCATCAGGTGTATTTCAGCAACACTCTATATACAGGTCTTTGGTTAGGCTTTTCAAATGCTAAAAACATCTATGGGTTTGGGCTTTCTTCGTATAGCCATGGCGTTAGTCCTATTCGGCAGCATCTTCTGGCAGATAACTGACCGAGTAGCTCACAATCTCTTCCGCCCTACCGAATACTTCACATACTTCACTATCACCTCATGCCTACTTACTGGTCTTGCACTGGTGCTAAGTGGTCTTAGGGTTTTGCGTAACCAGGAAGAGACTAAGTTTCTAACTCTGTTCCGCCTAACCATGGCAGCATCAATGGTCATTGTTGGCGTTATTTACAACGCACTACTAGCAGATGCTGCACCAGATCCACGCGATGTTGGCTATGACTGGCCTGTGCTACCTAATCTTCTTATGCATACTTACATGCCGATTCTGGTGTTTTTAGAGTGGCTGCTAACCAGGACTGCTGTTCCTCTAAAACTCAAGTCAGCATTCTGGGTACTTGTCTATCCGCTTTCTTGGCTAGCTTTTGCAATAACCAGAGGTTTCATCACTGGCTGGTGGGCATACTGGTTCATTGACCCACAGTATGGCTTTGCCACTATGGCTCAATGGATCTTGACTATTGCCGCTTTCTTTGTGGTTTTAGCCGTTGGTTTGCTTCCCGCGCAGAAGGCTATTGCCAAACTAGGTAAGTAGGGCTTTTTCTCGTTTAGCCTTGAAGCATGATCAATTTCTCAGATCCAAGCTTCGTTGAAAATCCTTATCCTGCTCTGAAAGAGCTTCGTCAGGCTGGTAAGCCGGTATGGCATGAGGAACTAGGTATGTTCCTTGCCGCTAGGTATAACGATGCCAATGCTGTTCTGAGAACCAAAACCCTTGGACGTATCTTCACTCCTAAAGAGCCTGAGAGCCAGTGGAATGAATTCAACTGGCTGCACTCCGATAGTTTGCTGGATTCTGAGCCACCA
Organism: Rhodoluna sp.; assembly: GCA_026393335.1. Lineage (GTDB taxonomy): Bacteria > Actinomycetota > Actinomycetes > Actinomycetales > Microbacteriaceae > Rhodoluna. The sequence goes on from JAPLAJ010000095.1 coordinate 7,327, forward strand.
AAGCACACTCGCCTTCGTTCTCTAGTGGGAAAGGCATTCTCCCGCTCACGGATTGAGAGCCTAAGGCCTGAGGTTGAAAGAATTGCCAACAACCTGCTCGACCAGGCAGAGAACAAGTTGTCCTCAAGAGGCAACTTTGACCTAATTGCAGATTATGCTGAACCGCTGCCGGTAAAGGTCATAGCTGCACTGCTTGGTTTCCCAGACAGAGACGAGCATTTACTTAGGCCTTGGTCGCAATCAATAGTAAAGATGTATGAGGTAAGCCCTTCTCTTGAAGCGCAGGAAGAAGCCAAACAGGCCGCACATGAGTTTGCCGAGTATGTCCGAGCTCTCATGATTGAGAGAAAGACCAGCCCAGGTCAGGATCTAATCAGCGAACTGGCAACAGTTGAAGAAGCAGGCGAAAAACTAAATGCTCAGGAACTAATCGCCACCTGCGTGCTACTTCTAAATGCTGGGCATGAAGCTAGCGTGAATGGCTTTGGCAATGGCATGGTTGCCACATTCGAAAGAGAAGATCAGCTAGAACTGCTGCGCAAAAACCCAAGGGGCGTAGCCGATACAGCAATCGAAGAGTTCCTGCGCTTTGATGCTCCCCTCCACCTGTTTGAAAGAACGGCAACAGCTGACACCGAGATAGGTGGGGTCCTAGTCAAAGAAGGACAAAAGATTGCCTCGCTCCTAGGCTCTGCCAATAGGGATGAAACCATATTTGATCGGGCTGATGAGCTTGACCTCACGAGGGAACAGAACCCTCATATTGGCTTTGGAGCTGGTATTCACTTCTGTCTAGGTGCGCCTTTGTCTCGCATTGAGATGAGTGTCTCACTGCCATTGCTTTTTGAAAGATTTCCGAATTTAGCCCTCGTAGAAACCCCAAAAAGAAGACCTACTTTCGTCCTTAGAGGCTACGAAAGTATCCCAGTTGCCTAGAAACTAGGGAAGTTTTAGCCTATTTAGCCTGTGTTTTACCTGTATAACGAATCCATAAACACGACGCGCAGCGCGTTTTTATCGCACGTAACGAAAGGTAACCTTAACCTGCACTAAAAATCGGGCTCTTAATGTTGCCCGATCAACTTATCGAAAGGCAACATCAATGGAGAACGTAGGAGTACTTTCCTTCTCACTGACTGGCTATGAATTTAGCGCAGTGTACAACGTACTATCACTAGGTCTAGCAAGCATGCTTGCTACATCGATCTTCTTGTTCTTTGCAAGAGATCGTGTACTACCTAAGTACCGTATGGCTGTTTTGGTTTCAGCGTCTGTAACAACAATTGCTGCTTACCACTACTTCCGTATGTTTGAGTCATTCAACCACGGCTATGGAATCAACGATGCAAGCACAGCTGCTGTAACTGCAGGTGCAAACATGGTTGACTTCGGTGCAGCTAACTACAACGTTGGCTACCGTTACATCGACTGGTTCCTAACTGTTCCACTACTACTAGTTGAGCTTGTAGCTGTACTAGGTCTTGCAAAGGCTATCCAGTCTTCACTTCTAAAGCGCCTCGTTCCAGCTGCTGCTGCAATGATCGTTCTTGGTTACCCTGGTGACGCAAAGCTTGACCTATTCGGTCTAGCGCCAAGCATGTGGGGTCTACTTTCAACCATTCCGTTCCTATACATCTTGTATGTACTATGGTTCGAATTGAAGAAGAGCCTAGACAGCCAGTCAGCTAAGGTCCGCAGTCTGTTCCAGACACTACGCGTACTTCTTCTAGCTACCTGGGGTGTCTACCCAATCACCTTCATCCTTGCGATGAACAGCACTGGCGCGCCAACACCTGCAGAGGTTGTTTCACGCGAAATTGGATACAGCATTGCTGACATCCTAGCTAAGTGTCTATTCGGCCTAATCATCTTCTCTATTGCTCGCATTAAGTCAGCAGAAGAAGACAAGGCACACGCTTCAGCTGAAGGTCACTAGTCACAACTAGTTCCTAAAACTTTAGGAGCCACCCGAAAGGGTGGCTCCTTTTGTTTTAACACTTGGGCTAGTTGAGCAAGAGATCTTGTGGGCTGGGGAATTCAACATTCACACCAACTAGTGCACAGCGAATACCAATCTCGGTAGCTGCGGTGGTGAGCTTACCCGCCTCAATAGGGTCGGCAGTTAAAGCTCCTGTGGTTTTCTGGAGAACTGGGAGAAAGTCTTCATTCGCTATAGAAATCACTTCGGACTCGATTGACTGCGCCAGTTTTGCAGCATCAAAACCACCGGTTGGCAGGCTAACCAACTTATCGCTTAGCACTGTGCTCAGCTGCTCACAAGGCTGCTTATCAGCTTCTGAGGGTAATGAGAAAGAACAAGCGGAAACCAGCAAGACGCTTCCGGCTAAGAGGCTGAGTTTGGCGAGAATCATTTTTGGCTCCTGTGGGTGGGTTCAAGGAAAGCCTATTTATTGAGTGAAGAGTTAGCGGTGCAAAGAGGTTGCTTCCCAGCAAAGTCTGAGAGTGCTCTCAACTGCTTATCAGAGTTGAGCTAGTAGGTAATTGAAACTTCTGTACCCAAGGCTGCTTTGACCATAGGGATAACCTCTGTGGCATAGAGCTTGATGGATCTGAGCATCTGTGACTGTGGCATCGCTCCTGTTGAGAACTTGAGGTCAAACCTGTTGGCACCTGTTGATTCAAGGGCAAAGATGATCTTCTTGGCAACTGTTTCAGGTGAGCCAACATATAAGGAGCCGTGTTGCACTTCATTGTCAAAGTGCTCGTAGGTCATTGCTCCCCAGCCACGCTCTCTACCAATACGGCCAAAGGAGTTGTTGTATTGCGGCCACATCTCCTTGGCTGCTTGCTCGTCGGTGTCTGCTATGTGTCCTGGTGAGTGAATGCCGATTGATAGCTGAGGTTGCTCAAAGCGGTTAAGAGATTCTCTGTATAGTCCTGCAAATGGGGCGAATCTGTCTGGACTGCCACCAATGATTGCCAGGGCTAGGGTGGCGCCATGCTTGGCTGCACGGATAACGCTGTGTGGTGATCCGCCTACCCCTACTCGAAGTGGGATGGCTCCTCTTTCAGTCTTAGGGTAAACCTCTTGATTGGTAAGAGCTGCTCTAGTCTCCCCAGACCAGGTAACTGGTTTCTCTTTTAGCAGTTCAACTAAAAGGTCTAGTCTCTCTTCAAAGAGCTGTTCATAGTCTGAAAGAGCAAAGCCAAACAGTGGGAAGCTCTCTGTGAATGAGCCTCTACCTGCTGTGATTTCAGCTCTGCCATTTGATAGTGCATCGAGGGTAGCAAAGCGTTGGTAAACCCTGACTGGATCTTCACTTGAAAGAACTGTGACGCCAGAGCCAAGTTTGATGTTGTGTGTGACGGTAGCAATGCCAGCCAGGACAGTGTCTGGGGCAGATACTGCGAAATCGTTTCGGTGGTGCTCTCCCACATTGAAGTGGTCGATGCCTAGTTCATCAGCCAGAATGGCTTGGTCAACGATGTCTCTAATTGATTGGGCTGCAGAGATAGGGTTACCTGCATCATCAGAGCCAATATCGCCAAATGTATCCAAGCCAAATTCGATGGGAAGTTTTTCAGTCATATCTCCACTTTAGACATTGTTGCTGGGAATAGTAGGTGAGCCTAGATTTCGGTGTTTGTTTCTGGGAATACAACTACATCTAGCCAAGGAAAGACAAAGAAATACATGGCTACTAAGGCCACAACAGTTATTAGGGCAGCCTGAAGTATCTTCTGGATGCGATTACCAGGTAACTTACGCCAAAGCCATGAGTACATTAGCGGCTCCCTACTACGATCTTTAGATCTCTTGGCATACCTGCTGCTGTGCTTTGAGTTCTCTCTAATTCAAACCAAGAAACAATTCTTTCGGTGTTTATAAATATTGGTGTGCAACTGGTCATAGTTAGATACCTACTGCCATAGGTAGCTCCATCGAGCTTTTCTGGAACTGTGGCGATGACTCCAACATCAGTAGGTAACACAACTTCGGTTTCTAGAAACTTATAGATAAACCAAGTTTCTTTAGTTTCAATGTAGACAAGATCACCTGTAGTCAACTTGTCAATATCTCTAAATGCTCCGCCAAAACCTCCGCGGTGAGCTGCTATGGCAAAGTTACCAACTTCGCCTGGCATTACTGTGTTTACGTAGTGACCGATGCCAATCTCATTTAGAACAGGGTGCCATCTAGTGCCTTCAGCAATTAGTCGAGTCCAGTTCTCACCAAACCTTGGTACATACATGCGACCAAAGATGTCTGCATCATTTGCTACCTCAGCCAAAGGTACAAAGCCATCTCGCTCAGTAAAGTTTTTAGCAAAATCAGATTGCTGATTACCAACTAGGTTGTCTTGGAAAAGTGTTTTATAGCCAACAAACAGCATCAGGACTACACCAGCTGTTAGAAGAATTTCGCCAAAGACCTGTGTGGCAAAGGCAAATCGCTTTGGTTTAACAATTGGTGCCCAAATGATTCTTGTGCCATCCGGGAGTTCTTGGATGTCACTCACTCTGCTGCCGCCAACTGGCCGCACGCGCCATCTATTTCTTTGCCCCTGGTGTCTCTCAAAGTTGTAGTGATGCCAGCTTTTTCAAGTGTGCTGATGAAGATGCGGGTTGCTTCAGGTGTTGAGGCTGTCCAGATTGATCCCGGAGTTGGGTTTAGGGGAATTGGGTTGACGTGAACCCAGCCCTTGCCTCGAGCATTTAGTTTCTGGCCTAGTAGCTCTGCACGCCACTGGTGATCGTTCATGTCTTTTATAAGCGCGTACTCGATGGAAACTCTTCGACCCGTTGCATCAAAGTATGCTCTAGCTGCATCAAGTGCCTCATCGACTTTCCATCTTGAGTTCACTGGAATAAGTTCATCTCTCAGTTCATCATCAGGAGCATGCAGAGACAGCGCAAAAGTGACCGGTATCTCTTCTTTAGTTAGTTTCTCGATAGCAGGTACCAAACCAACTGTTGAAACAGTTATGTTTCGAGCTGACATTCCTAAACCCTCTGGAGCAGGTTTGACCATGGTTCTAACTGCAGTCATCAAACGGTTGTAGTTAGCAAGCGGCTCACCCATGCCCATGAACACAATATTTCCAACACGCTCTTCGTGTTCAGTAGCTTTTCTGCCACCCAAACCGCCAGCTGCAATAACCGCATTGGCTTGAACTATCTGATCCACAATCTCTGCTGCGGTCATGTTACGAGT
>JAPLAJ010000104.1 GCA_026393335.1 Rhodoluna sp.
CAGAGCCAGGAACATATGTTTTCAGGGTGTCGTTGTTATTCAAAGATGCAACGGATTCGGCTGGAAGAGTGAAATCTATTGTTGTTACTTTTGCCGGGTTATAGATATCAGCAAAGGTTAATGGTGCGGCAGCATTCGCACTGCCTGAAACAGCAGTGAGGACAGAAAGGATAGCGGCTAGGCCTATGGCTAATCTGCGAATGTTGGCTACTTTGCTCATAGTTACACCCTACTAGCCCAATCATCCTGTCTAGAAACCATAGCCGAAGGTGCTTAGGCCTGCTGATTACCGGTCATACGCTTGGTGGCATTTAGTGCCAAAATAGGAATACCTCAGGAAAGAAGATGTCATGGACCAGAACCAGCTCAAAGCCCAAGCTAATGCCAAGCAGGAGAACCTAGTTTCGATTAGACGTGCCCTGCACCAGGTACCTGAATTTGGTTTGGATCTACCAAAGACTCTGGCAATTGTCCTAAAAGAGGTTGAGGGCTTAGGTGAAGTAACCCTAGGTAAAGACATGACTGCAGCTGCAGTTGTTATTAGAGGTGGCCAGCCTGGTCCAACAGTTCTTCTAAGAGCAGACATGGATGCTCTTGCTGTTGAAGAGGACACTGGTTTAGATTTCGCATCAACTAACGGATACATGCATGCATGTGGTCACGATCTACACATGGCTATTGGTGTTGGTGCTGCACAACTTATTGCAGAGAACAAGGATCAGCTAAAAGGTAACGTTGTGATGTTCTTCCAACCTGGTGAAGAAGGTCACGATGGTGCCGGTGTCATGCTTTCGCAAGATATGCATCTAGCATCTGGAGAAATGCCTATTGCAGCTTTTGGTATACACGTGTTCTCAATTCCAGAGCCAGGAATCTTCTTATCTCGTAAGGGAACTTTGATGGCTTCTGCTGGAGACATCATTGTCACACTCAAGGGTAAAGGTGGGCACGGTTCAATGCCTTGGGGAGCTAAAGACCCAATCACCGGAATGGTAGAAATTCTAAGTTCACTTCAGTCATACATCGCTAAGAACTTTGATGCTTTAGACCCAATCGTGCTAAACGTAGGTTGGATCAAAGCTGGTAATGATCACACCACCAACATCGTTCCTGAATCAGTGAGTTTCGGAGCAACCGTTAGATCTTTCTCAAAGAAGGGTTATGACGACACTCGTTCAAAGATTCCAGCCTTCATCAAGAATATGGCTGCAGCCTTTGAACTTGAGGCTGAAATTGAGTTCTCCCCTGCAACCAAGGTGCTAATCAACGACCATGGAGCAGTTGACCGAGTTGAGCGTGTGACCAAGGAACTCTTTGGCGAAAACCGCTACATGAACATGGAACAGCCAATCCCAGGTGGTGAGGACTTTGCCAGCATCGTTGAGGTCATCCCGGGAGCTTTCGTGTTCCTAGGTGCCGCTTTCCCAGGTATTGCTCCTCAAGATCGTCAGGCTAACCACAGCAACAAGGCCAAGTTCGATGAGAGTGTCCTAGCAGATGGGGCTGCGTTGCTTGCTGCCCTTGCCTTTGACACTCTTGATGAGGCTGCATCTAAGTAATACCGCTCTGGTCAATGAAGTCCAGGTGAACAAAAGTTACATAAAGTTTCAGGCCTAACTTGGTCTGAAACCCGTTTCTACCTACCCTTGAAACACACTTCAAACCAACAAAGAGAGCACACAAAAATGAGCAACCTACCTGAAAACTGGGGATTCGAAACAGCACAGATTCACGCTGGAGCAGCCCCTGACCCAACTACTAACGCTGTAGTAACACCTATCTATAACACCACTGCCTACGTCTTCAACTCATCAGAGCATGCAGCTAGGTTGTTTGGTCTAGCTGAGTTTGGAAACATCTACACCCGCATCATGAACCCAACTCAGGATGTTGCTGAAAAGCGCATTGCTGCACTTGAAGGTGGAACAGCAGCACTACTTCTAGCTTCAGGTCAAGCAGCTGAAACTTTTGCAATTCTAAACATTGCTCAAGCAGGAGATCACATTGTTTCTTCATCATCTATTTATGGTGGAACATACAACCTGTTCAAGTACACCTTGCCAAAGCTAGGTATTGAAACTACTTTCGTTGAAGATCAGGATGATGCAGAAGCTTGGGCTGCTGCAGTTAGACCTAACACCAAAGCTTTCTTTGCTGAGACTATTGGAAACCCAAAGGTAAACATTCTGGACATCCAGAAGGTTGCTGATGTTGCACACAAGGCAGGTGTTCCTCTAATCGTGGACAACACAGTTGCTACCCCTTACCTAGTTCGACCACTAGAGCATGGAGCAGACATTGTTATTCACTCAGCGACTAAGTTCCTAGGTGGTCACGGAACTGTTGTTGCCGGTGCCATCGTTGATGGTGGAAAGTTTGAATGGTCAAAGTCAGATAAGTTCCCAGGACTTACTACCCCAGATGAGTCTTACCACGGTGTGAACTACACAGCAGCTCTAGGTGATGGCATTGCGTATATCATCAAGGCTCGTGTTCAACTACTTAGAGATCTAGGTGCAGCTATTGCTCCAGCTAGTGCTTGGCAGTTACTTCAGGGTATTGAAACTCTGAGCCTTCGTGTTGAAAGACATATTGAAAACGCCAAGAAGGTTGCTAACTGGCTAGAGGCTCACCCTCAGGTTGAGTCAGTGAACTACGCAGCACTACCAACATCACCTTGGTTTGAAGCAGCTAAGAAGTATGCCCCTAAGGGTCCTGGTGCTATCGTCTCATTCGAAATCAAGGGTGGTCGTGAAAAGGGTTCTAAGTTCGTTGATTCACTAGAGCTGTTCTCACATGTTGCCAACATTGGTGATGTTAGATCTCTAGTTATTCACCCAGCCTCAACAACCCACTCACAGCTAACTCCTGAACAGCAGGCAACTGCTGGTGTGACCCCAGGGCTAATCAGATTGTCTGTAGGTTTAGAGTCAATCGATGATCTACTTGCAGATCTTGAAACAGGCTTTGCAGCTGCAAAGTAAGGAAGCACTAATTCACTAGATGGAATTTCAAACACCTGAGGACACCGTCCCGTCAGAACTGATTACCGAAGAGCTGTCCCGACAACTAGTTGGGAAGCCTAAGGCAACTGGAGCTTGGCGTGACGGTGATTCTGCAGGGGACAGATCTTTTGCCAATCTGGGTAATCTAAATCTTGAGTCAGGTAAAGAACTCCATCAGGCACGACTTGCTTATGAGAGTTGGGGAACTCTCAACAAAGATTCATCCAATGCCATCTTGGTTCTTCACGCACTCACCGGTGATTCTCATGCGGTTGGTAAATCAAGTAAAGAACATCCAACCGAAGGTTGGTGGAGTGAACTCATTGGACCGGGGTTAGCTTTAGATACCAACAAATACTTTGTTGTTGCCCCTAACATTCTCGGTGGCTGCCAAGGCTCAACCGGTCCTTCTTCACTTGATAAAACAGGACGAGAATACGGTTCAAGATTTCCTTATCTAACTATCCGTGATCAGGTAACAGCTCAGGTAGCTCTAAGCGATGCTCTTGAAATCAACTCATGGCATGCAATCATCGGTGGCTCAATGGGTGGGATGCATGTTCTTGAGTGGGCAATCCAGTTTCCAGCAAGGGTGCAAAGAATTGCTGTGATTGCAGCACCTGCGGTTACCTCTGCAGATCAAATTGCTTTGAACTCTGTTCAGGTAGAGGCAATCAAGACTGACCCTAACTTTGCTAAAGGTAATTACTATGACGCTAAAGCAGGGCTTGGTCCGCACGCCGGTTTAGCACTAGCTAGAAGAATGGCACTGCTGAACTACCGTTCCCCTAGTGAACTAAATGAGCGTTTCGATAGAAGCTGGCAGAGTGAGATAAACCCATTGGGTGAAGGTGGTCGCTTTGCTGTTGTTTCTTACCTAGATTTCCATGGCAATAAGTTCACTAGAAGATTCGATGCCAACTCATACATCACACTTCTAGAAGCTATGAACTCACATGATGTGGGTAGAGGTAGAAAGTCAGCAAAGGCTGCTTTGGGAAAGATCAAAGCTAAAACATTAGTGATAGGTATCGATAGCGATAGGTTATTCCCTATCGAAAATCAGAGATTCATCGCAGAGAACATAACTTCTGAACTAGTAGGCGGCAAGTTACACACCATCAAGAGCTCTTTCGGTCACGATGGCTTTCTTATCGAGTACCAGAAGGTGGGACCGCTACTAGCTAAGCTACTTCGGTCTTAGCCTTATTGCCTAGCTTTGTAAGCTGAATATTGGCGTAAACAAGTATTGCCACTACCCCTAGGTTTCGAAGAATTAGCAGGGTTACTCCAACTGTCTCGCCATCTAGCAATGAACCATAGAAGATTGGGAAGATCAGCCAAGAGATTCCTGAGGTAATGATTGTTACCACACTGACAAATTTCCATTTAGCTGTCCCAGCTAAAACACCGAAGACCGCTGCTCCAATAACCCATAGCTGATACTGCGGAGATCCGACTTTGTTGAACACAAGTAAGTCAAGGGTTGCCGTTAGGAACATCCAAGCAAACAGAGTGTTTGCATCTACTCCCCGGCGCTTTGCTCTAAAGCCTAAGAAAATTGTGATTGCTAATGCTCCAAACTGAACAAGTGTCATCAAGCTGGCAACCTCAGTAACTCCAAAACCAGTTACCTGGAAGGTCAGGATTGCTTGGTCATAGACAACATCAGCGCCTGGAATCTTGAACAAGATTTGTAATAGCCAGAAGATAGCAATAGTTGATTCAACCTGAATGCCTCGACCAGACTGCATGCCAATAAAACTAAACATGTTCTGATTGCCGCCCAGAAGCAAACCAATCAAAAGAAGAATCGCAGTTCCAATTGCCATGTGTAAAACAAATCTGAATCGTCGATCTGAAACAACAAAGCCAGTGAAGATACCTGCAACTGGTGAAACCTTGATCCAGGTAGCCAAACTAAAGAACTGCATAGAAGTTGATTCTCTGCCTTTGATGAAAGCAACTGCAGCTAGAACCGTTAGTGCAAGACTGAATACTTCTAATCGGCCAAGAGCTACCGGACCACATAGAAAGACACAACCGATAAAGAACCAGGCAGCTTTATACCTGTCCATCTGCTTGCCCCAACCTAGTAGGTAAGCAATTAGCAACATGTTCACATTCACACAGACAATGAACCAACCAGTCATGTAATCAGCTGGCCAAACGACATTGGCTAACCAAACTGGAATATTTGCAATGTATGGATAGACCCACGGTTCGTTGATGCCAAGGATGTAGCCATTCTGCAAGCTGGTAGTTACCCAAGATGAATAGGTGTATCGCACATCACCATATGGATCTCCGCTAGCTGTGCCAAACCAAATAAGGGTTAGTTGAGCTAGCAGTGAGATGGCAAGAACGAACCAGAACTTCTGCGGCAATGCCCCAAGACGCGGCAAAAGTTTAGCTAGCAACTGAGTTCTCCTTGATTATTCCCTTTTACAAGTCTAGGCGTGAAGACTTATTGGCTTGACTAGGCTGGGTTTATGACCAAGCTATTTGAACCAATAACCATTAGATCTAAGACCTCCCGCAACCGTATCTGGATTGCACCAATGTGTCAGTATTCCTGCGAAAACCAAGATGGCATGCCTTCTAACTGGCATGTTGTGCACCTAGGCTCTAGAGCTGTTGGCGGTGCTGGGCTGGTTATGTGTGAGGCAACAGCTGTGCACCCTGCTGGTCGAATCAGCCCTTGGGATACCGGTATCTGGAATGATGAACAGGCTAAAGCTTGGAAAGAAGTAACAGATTTCATTAGAGAACATGGGGCTCTCTCTGCCATTCAATTAGCCCATGCTGGCCGTAAAGCTAGTAACTTTAGATCTTGGTCAGGTCAAGGAGCTATCACAGTTGAAAATGGTGGTTGGACACCTGTTTCTTCAACTGGTGAAGCTTTTCCTGAATACAACACTCCTCATGAACTAACTACTGAAGAGGTCTACGACTCTATTCAAGACTGGGTTGATGCAGCCAAGCGATCTATCGCTGCTGGTTTTGATGTTCTTGAAATACATGCAGCTCATGGCTACCTTGTGCACCAGTTCCTCTCACCTATTACAAACCAAAGAACAGATGAGTTTGGTGGCTCTTTAGAAAAGCGAGCAAAGTATCTGGTTGACATCCTGAAAGGTATCAGGCAGGCAGTAGGAGAAGATGTCCCAGTCATCGTTAGATTCTCCGCTACCGACTATAGAGCTGATGGCTTCACAGTTGAGCAGTGTGCAGAGGTAGCCAAGCTTTGTGAAGCAGTTGGCGCTGATGTATTTGATATCTCGAGTGGTGGACTAGTTCTTGGCGTGCAGATTCCTTTTGGTCCTGGCTACCAAGTTCCACTAGCTAATGATGTGGCTGAAGAAGTTGATTCACCAGTAGCAGCTGTTGGACTGATCACAGATTCAAAGCAAGCAGAAGAGATCTTGCAAACTACCGATGTGGAAATCATCATGATTGGCAGGCTATCGCTAAGAGATCCATACTGGCCACTAAGAGCAGCTCACGAACTAGGTGTCGAAGTTGACTACTGGCCAAACCAATACGTTAGAGGAACCTACCCGGCCTAGTCACGTCTGGTGGCGTCTTTTACCTCGCCAACAAGCTCTTCGAGAATATCTTCTAGGAACAGAAGACCTACTAATTTGCCATCATCATTGAAGTTAGCCATTAGGTGCTGTCTGTCTCTTTTCATCAGAGCAAGAGCATCTTCAAGTTCAACAGTTCCACCAATTGACTTCACAGTTCTGATTAGCTTTCGTTGAACTGGTTCATCGGCTTCCTCTTCATCACTATCAATAACATCTTTGAGGTGCAGGTAACCTTCGATTTCACCCTGCTCATCAAGGATGATGTATCTACTAAAGCCATACTTTGCAACAGCCTGTTCAATCTCTCTAGGAGTGACCTCAAGAGTAAAAGTTACTAGGTGATCGATAGGAACAAGAATGTCTTGAACCTTCTTGTCGGTGAATTCAAATGTGTTACCAATCGCACCTGTTTCATCGCTGAGCACACCTTCACGAGTTGAATGCTGAACGATATTTTCTACCTGATCTAGGGTGTATGCACTATTTGCTTCGTTGACAGCCGTAACTCCAAATAGGCGAAGCACTGCGTTAGCAATTCCATTCAAGATGCCAACTACCGGTCTCATAACTATGGATATTCCATATGCAATTGGAACTAGAACTAGTGCTGCTCTTTCTGGAATAGAGAAGGCAATGTTCTTTGGAACCATTTCACCAATCAAAACATGCAAGAAAGTCACAACAGTAAGAGCTATCAGGAATGAAGTTGCATAGACAGCCTCCTTACCTAGGCCGAGAGAGGAAAGTGGCTGCTTTAGCAAATCTTTGATGCTTGGTTCAACAACGGTCAGGATTAGCAATGCACTAATTGTGATACCTAATTGACAGGTTGCAACAATCTGACTGACATTCTCCATGCCCTTGATTGTTAACTTGGCAGGCTTTGATCCTGCTTCAGCTCTCGGTTCTATTTGGGCTCTACGAGCTGAGAAAATAGCAAACTCGGCTGCGACAAAGAATCCGCTAGCTAAAAGCAGTCCGATAAAAGAAAGTAGGGCAACAATTGGATCACTCATCTTTGCTGCCCTCCTCTACTACTTTTACATCAGGAACGAATCTGATGCGATCTACTCTTCTACCGTCCATGCGTTCAACTCTCAGCAAACCGCTTTCGATTTGAACCTCATCACCAACAGCAGCAACTCGACCTAGCGCAGCCATCAAGAACCCAGCCACAGTTTCATATGAACCATCTTCTGGAACCTTGACTGCAAGCTTTTCTAGCAACTCATCTGGTCTATACATACCTGGGAATGAATAGGACTGGTCTTTGCCACCTGTAATTTCAACCTTGGCTCTATCGTGTTCGTCACCAAGTTCACCCACTAGTTCCTCAATTAGGTCTTCGAGAGTCACAATGCCGGCTGTGCCACCGTACTCATCAACGACGATTGCCAACTGAAGTCCATGAGAGCGGAGCACACCCATCAGTTTCTCTAAAGACATAGTCTCTGGCACTCTAAATGGTTCGACCATAAGGGCAGTAGCTGGAACCATCCCACGCTTTTCTCTAGGAACAGAAGCTGCAGCTTTGACGTGAACAATTCCATCAACATCATCTGTTGACCCTGTGAAGACCGGGAATCTTGAAAAACCGGTGTTGTGGGCAAGGGAGATGACATCCTGAACTGTTGCCGATGCATCTAGTGAAGTCAGCTTTGTTCGAGGTGTCATCACATCAGCTGCAGTGAGTTGAGATAGTTCCAAAGTCTTTGTAATTAGATCTGCAGTTCGCTGCTCGAGGGCACCAAGGCTTGCCGATCTTTGAACCAGTGAGCTTAGTTCCTCTGCAGTTCTTGAAGAACTTAGTTCTTCTTTCGGTTCGATACCTAAAGATCTAACAATTGCGTTTCCACTTCTGTTCAATAACCAAACCAGCCAGCCGAAAACAAATGTAAAAGCAAGCTGGAATCTAATGACTGCCTTGTTAACTTTTAGCGGAAGTGCAATCGCAAGATTCTTTGGAATTAGCTCACCGATGAGGAAAGAAAATACTGTAGCGATAATCAACGACAGCACGATAGATATGGTCTCTAGGCTGCCCTGGCTCAAATCAAGAAATGCTAGGGCAGGTTCAATAATCTTTGAAAGCGCAGGTTCAGCTAAGAACCCGGTGAGCATCGTGGTTATGGTGATGCCAATCTGGGCACTAGACAAATGAGTACTTGAGCGCTTTAGTGCCCTAATGCTTGGAGCTAGTCCTCGTTCACCTTGCTCTTGACGTCTTTCGAGCTCAGTTCTTTCAAGGTTGATAAGAGAGAATTCTGAGGCGACAAATACGCCTGTGCCTAGGGTCAGGGCAACACCTAATGCGAGAAGGTACCACTCGCTCATAGGGAAATCACTTCAATAGATGAAGGGTAGGGGTCATAATCCATAGCCCTTAAAGCATACAAGAACACATTTACTGGGTTCTAGGTGGGGATAACCCTGAATATCCAACCTTTGTGGGCTTGGTAGGCTTGGAAGGCATTGTTTCCGTGAAAGTAAGAGGTGATCCGTTGTCCGACGACAACTCACAATCTGGTCAAGAATTCGGCGCTAACGAGTGGTTAGTTGATGAAATGTATAGCCAATGGCTAGCAAACCCGGATTCAATCGACAAGGAATGGCAGCCTATCCTTGAGCGTTACCACCAACTCAAACAGGGCAATCAACAGTCTGCTCCAGTGACCCCAATTATTTCTCAGCCAGCTAATTCACAACCGGTAACTACTAACACTGGCTCACTTCCTCTAGTGGCCAGAACCACAAGAGTAGAACCTCAGGCCCAACCAATTCCTGCTCAAGCACCGGTAGTGCAAGCTGCTGATGTTGAAGAAGACGGCGAAGATCAGATCAATGTTCTAAAGGGTATGTCAAAGACACTGGCAGCCAACATGGACGCATC